>JBCCNY010000148.1:0-7474 GCA_039025595.1 Pseudomonadota bacterium
GCGCGGATGCCTTCGTGATGCGCGCCAGCGACGGTGCCGCGATTGGCGTCGCTCATGGCTTCGCCCGCGAACAGGATGCGTTCGGCATGCGGCGCCTTAAGACGCGGGCGCAAATGCGTGCAACCGGGCAGCGCGCCGGAATAGGAGCCGCGTGTCCACGGGTTTTTCGTCCAGGCTGTCATGTCCGATCGGATGAACTTTGCCCGCACTGAATTGCCATACATGCGTGTCAAAACGTCCAGCGCAATCTCTGTCGCCGCTTTTGTACCTGCCGCCTCAAGCTCTCGGGAAAAGCGCCCAGCCGTCTCGAAACTGCAAAGGCCCGTCCCTCCGATATTGCATAGAAATCCACCTCCCCTTACCGAGCCATCCTGCGCGGCATCGATCCGGTAGCTCATCCAGCTATCCTCCGCCACCGGGATCGTTCCAGGCTCAAAGAGCAAGGCGGTGTGGTTGTAAGTACCCATGTTTATACCCACGATTGCCTCGCGACGCTCGGCATCGAGTGGCGGATCAAAGGTGATGGTCTCTGAGGCCAGCACGCCCTGAGATACGGTGACAATCGCAGCATGCGCGCGGATCGTACCCACATGTGTAGTCACGTCGACACCTTCGCGGGTCGAGGCCAGCTTCGTCACCGGGGTGTTGAGCGTGACAGGTGTGGTTGCGTGATATCGCTCCAGAAGAGCGCCGAAGCCTTCACGGCAGAACCAGTTCTCCTCGATCCAGCCTTCGGTTTTGTCGACGACCGAAATCTCATCCAGATCCCGGCCCATCGGCAAGGCGTAAAGCGAAGCGGCGGTATGGGCCCATGGACCCGTCACATCAAAAAGGTCTGCGGCGGACATATCTTGTCCAGCCTCGGCGGCGATGTCCAGCTTCTCATCGAACCGATCAAGGATCTTGGAGAGGTCGCGGTCCGCGGCCTCGCCACCTTCTGTGACGTAAGTCTTGGGCGTCGGATAGATGTCGAAACCTAGAGCATGGCCGATCTCGACAAAGGGATTGGTCGGGCGATTGTGTAGCCAGTGCCCGCCCCGGTCAAAGGGCACACCGAAGGTCTCGGTATCCGTGATACAGCGCCCGCCTGCCCGGTCTGCGGCTTCCAAGCACAGGACAGACAAGCCCCAGGCGCGCAATTCCTTGGTGGCCGCCAGACCTGCCGCGCCGGCACCGATCACAATGACGTCGCAAGCCGTTTGGGATGTGTTCAAAACTATGACCTCTCATGCTCGGGCTGGAGCGTAACCTCAGACCGGACAAGAGCAAGCATTGCCCGGTCGCGCGCCTTCTAGACAGCGGCCAGAACCGCGTCTGCGGCGCGCAAGCCTTCTTTGTGGGCGCCTGAGACGCAAACGCGTTCAGCCTCGTTCATCGCCTCTCCGGCAAAATGGATCACCTCCGCATGGGGAGGGCGCAGATCCCGGTGCAACCCGTCCGCCCCGGGGCGCGTCCCGGAATAAGCGCCATGTGTATGAGGGTTCTGACCCCACCGCGTCGTATGGCCCTTCTTGAAGCCAGTCCTGATCCCGTTGCCAAAGATTTCGACCAAGCGCTCGAACGCGAAGTCCGTCGCAGCACCATCACATGCAGCTTCCAGTTCTTTGGCGAAATTTCCCACATGCACCATGCTCGTCAGACCGGACCCGGAGATGTTGCAAAGAAAACCCCCGCCGGGTGCATGATCGCCGCTGATGTCATCGATGTCATAAGACAACCAAGTGTCCGGCTCGACCGGCAAGGTGTCCGGAGAAAATAACAAGCCGGCATGATTGAACGTTCCCATCGTGATGCCATCCAACGCTTTGAGCCGCGTGCTCTCCAGTGGGGGGTCAAAGCGGATCACTTCGGCCGCCAGAACACCTACAGATACCGTAACGATGACATGAGCCGCAGTGATCTTGCCCTCCTGTGTCTCGATCTCAACGCCCGACGGCGTTCGGGTGATCGCTGTGACGGGCGTGTTTAACTTTACAGGCAAGCCCTCGGCGTGGCGGGCGACGATTGTGCCGAAACCCTGCTTGCAGAACCAGTTGTTTGATTCCAGCCCGTCATTCCAGGCTTTCACCGAGATATCGGACAAATCCCGGCCGGTCGAAAGTGTTTTGAACAAGAGCGCGGTTCGTTCCTCACCATTTTGCGGGATCAGCGCTTCGGCCATCGAGATATCCGGATCTCCCTCACCGGGCAGAGTCATTTTGGCATCAATCTTTGCAAATCGCTCCAACAGCTCCGCCCCGGTCACGTCCAGGCCCGCGTGGCGATAATTGTCCGGAGCCGGGTAGAGATCGAAACCAAAGTCCTGACCAATGGGCACGAATGAATTGATGTCCGCGTAATGCAGCCAGTGCCCACCCATATCGAACGGTACGCCGAAGATCTCTCTGTCCGTATGGCAGCGCCCGCCAATCCGTTCGGATGATTCAAGGCACAGAACCTGACGCCCGGAATTGTGCAGGCGATGCGTGGCCGCAAGTCCTGCAGAGCCCGCACCTACAACAATGGTTTCATAGTCGAATGTGCTGTCCGCCATGGGCCTCTCCCTGCTCTTGATAGCCAACCTAGCCGGGCAGACCACACTGTAAAGAGCAGTGCAAAGCACACTGGCCAGAACCGAACGGGTCCTGTAATCGCGGCGTCATGTCAGACTACGCCCCACCAGACAAACCTCTGGATGTTTTGCATGAAGACCACGAATTGCTCGTCGTCAACAAACCGGAGGGTCTTTTGTCTGTGCCGGGCAAGGGAGAACATCTGGCAGATTGTCTGCTGAGCCGTGTGCAACGGGCCTTTCCGACTGCGCTGCTCGTTCATCGTCTGGACCGGGACACATCAGGCGTGATGGTCTTTGGTCTCAGCGCTCATGCCCAAAGACATCTGGGCCTTCAATTTGAGAAGCGTCAGGTCAAGAAAACCTATCTGGCGCGGGTTTCTGGGAAATTGATGCCAAAGCAGGGCGAGGTCGACCTTCCTCTGACGGTGGATTGGCCAAACCGACCGCGTCAGAAAATCTGTCAGGAGACCGGGCGCCCGGCCCTGACGGAGTGGCGTGTGCAACGTCATGACGCCTTTGAGACCCGCGTGCACCTGATGCCGCTCACCGGGCGCTCTCACCAATTGCGGGTTCACATGCTCGCGCTTGGTCATCCGATCCTGGGCGACCCGCTTTACGCACCTGAAAGTGTCGCAGAGCATAGGCGCATGATGCTCCATGCTGAAGAGTTGCGCTTGCGTCACCCCGATGGTGGCGCTGGCTTGCGGTTTCGCATCAAGCCCCCCTTTTAATCACTGCAGAACACCATATGGGTTTGCGCGCGACATCTAAAATCAATCGGGTCGATCCCTGTCGGTTAGATTGAGGCGCGAGGCAATTATCGGCGCTAAAGCGCGCGACAGATCTGGAGACTGCTCATTTAAAGCGGCAAGTTCGTCCATCCGGTTGGATGCCACAAGTTGCAACGCATCAACTCTTGGTGCGCCGTTTACGTCCCGGGGCAAGAATTCCACAGCCTGAATCAGTTCCGGTTGTGGGGAAGGACAGAGGTCGCGAAGTGCGTGTTCCGCCAAATCTGTCTCCACAAAGACATAAAGACCTGCCCCCTTGGCGGGTCGGGCAAATGTGCAGATCACGACGTCTTTGACATTCCTATTGGCGCGCAAGGCAGCGTGCAGGGACGGACCGTCTCGCTCAACCCGATCCTCGGTGCCTTCGCCATCTGACCAGTTCATAAGACGCCGGGTGACAAAATTGTAGGCGCGCTTGCCGGTCGTCATCCAGATTTGCGCGGGCAGGGATTTCTGGTCCAGCATGCGATGTTGTGAGGCGGTCAAAAGCTCTGGCGCGTAGGCTCGTTTTTGTTTGAGCAGATGCCGAAGGTCTTCACGTGCCATAATCCGAAACCATAAACCCCGCCGTCGGTGCACAGAGGCCAGTTGAAAATCGATCACGGCCGCCTTTCCCGAGGGCGTCATCAGCCAATTCTGAGGTTTGGCAATGTCGTTATGCGTCACGCCCCTCCGCCGCATCTCACGCAGCAATCGCCTCGCATCGGCGTAAAATGCTGCATCATTCGGTTTCGCTAGCTGCAAAGGCGTACCCAGGGTCCAAATGCGCAACAAACCGCGTCGGTCCGCTCTGATCAGTTCTGGACATCCCTCGATGCCCTTGACCTTGTTGAGAGCTCGCCGCTCGCGCCCGGCCAACCAGTAGGCCAAAGGACGGGCGTAAAATGGCACGTTCTCGAGACTGCGCAAGGCCAAGCTAAGGCCAGGTTGTCCTTCAAGATGCCCGGCGATGGTCTCCGAGAAGATGTCGCGTTTTTGTAAGGTTTCAGGAACAAAACGTACATTATGAGAGAGAGCCGCCTCTTTGTTTTTCTCCACTGTGCTCACGTCAGTGATGTCCTTATAGAGGGCCGAATGATAGAACCAGAGCGGCACCAAAAAACGGTCGAACCATAGCTGAAACACCTCAAAGCATGATTGTGAAAGTCATCCATAAGCATGTTCACCGTAATTTGCACGTTTTGAAAAAGCGCAACACATCCCACTTTTCGGCATTTGAAGAATTGATTTCTCATTGCTCGATCGAGGGTTGGTCTCTGATCCATTCTTTGCGCAATGACTCTCCTTTGGACAAATGTATCGCCACAATCTCACCGTTCCGGAGTACTTTGTATGAACTTTCGTTTCAGCGATGCCTCTTTCGTTACCCGAACGTCCAGAGCTTTTTGGGGACCAGAGCCTTACATCGGCTCCAGCGCTTTTTCGTTCGCGATCTCATGCGCTTCCTTACAAGCGAGGCGACCAAGTCGACCGTCAAGCCCATCCAATATCTCAAGCATGATGGTCGATGAGTCACGCGATAACCAAAGCGGTGATTTCTTTACAAACTGAAATCCCCGATACTTGATCGTGTAATAGGGAAGCGCGTAACCGACAGCCTTTAGCGAAACAGATGTCAGTATGATATTGATGCGATCTGAAACTCCTTCGATTGAGTTTGGATCGCTCTCCAGAATGTCATCGCGTTTCTGCAGCAAACGTGGATTATCCGTGATGACGAGATGTCGCGCGACCATGTCCAGTTCATCCGAGCTGAGATTCTTGATTTCCTGGTCAAGGTTTTGAACGTCGCATGTCGCGCCATGTGAGTATCCTCTTTTTAAAACCCACTGTGAAAGCCCGATTTCGCCGCGCCGAACCGTTCGCGTCTTGTCATTGGAGAGGCGGAGATTGCGCCAAAACTTGATGAAAGCAGGGTCACGCAGAATGTTAGATCGAATAGCCAAGGCATAAGAGGCATAATGAAAATTGCGATGTTCGGGTGTGTATCTCCATTCAATCTCCCGAAAATGCTCATCAGAGTACCGGCGAACCCCGTAGTAGGACGTCGCGCCGCAAAAGTCCCTCCCCGAAGCCGCAGCATCGTCAAACCAACTGCGTTGAGCGTCGATCATCCAAGCGGAATCGTTGAAGACATAGAGGGTTTCCAGTTCGGAAAACCTGCTTTCAAGCGCAAGAATTGCGTCTCTGTAGCCTCCAAAATCATATCCAATATTGGGCCTTTCGATGACCATGCCACAATGCGTTTTCAATAACTTCAGATCATCGGATCTAAGGGGAAAATTTGAAACAACGACTGGCGTTACACCCTTACTTTTCAACTCAATAATGTACTGTATATGGGACTGAAGCAGTCCGTTGACTGGATAGATCAGGTAAATCGCAACTTCAGACAAGACCTCTGTTTCACCTATATGGTACTTTCGTTTATTCGACATCATGTAGTCGTATTTGAGGGTTAGGGTCAGGTACTCCCAAGTATCAGGGACTATCTTCAGTAGTTTATATGAAAATCGCTTTAGCTCGCGTTTGACTTTCCAGAGTGGGAGCGCTTTCATGCGTTGGCACCTGGAAAAGTCACAGATACGACGCCTTTGAAAAAGGCCCATTGTTTTGCGCGTTTTCGTTTGGACAGAACCACAACCGGACTGAATAACTGGAAAAAAGATGAGGCCAGCGCCTTTGTTCGAGCAAAAGACACGCCATGTTTGCGTGTTGCGTAAACCCTAGATCGACCCATGTGAAAGGCCTTAAGTGCGGCGGTTTCGGGGGCGCGTGGTGTTGAATATCCGGACTTGTGAATGGCTTCAGCCTCACGAACGAACATCAATTCTCCGGCTTGCAATGAGAGCCTGATCGAAAGGTCATCATCCTCATGATAAAGAAAGATTTTTTCATCGAACCCTCCAACCCTGTCAAAGGCAGATTTCCGAATGAAAAGGGCGGCGCCATTAAGCACCTTCACCTTTCTTGTCCTTGAAGGCCAGCCACTTGGCAAATGCGCCTCTCGCGACAAAAGAACAGAGCTCCGCTTGAACAATTGCTTGCCGTTACCATCCGCCATCGCCGGATTGAAAGCGACCGCTTTTTGGAAGGTATCTGCAGCTTCTTCCAGCGCTGCAATGCAGCCCGGTTTCAACTGAGCGTCCGGATTCAAGAAAAGGACGAATTCGCTCCCGACGTGGCGCGCGCCGAGATTGCAAGCCGCGCCAAACCCCGTGTTCTCTGGATTGGTGATGACGGTTTTCCGTTCGTACCCTTCCACGATGTCCAACAAATCCGCTTCGTCCTCGGGTGCATTGTTGACAACCACGGTTTCCGTGCCATCCGGTAAAGACCCCAGCATTTGTCGCAACAGAGCACCACTTTTATAAGATACGGTGACGACGCTGGTGCGTTTCGAAAAAGAGGTTTCACTCATCTTCAATGAGCAAATGGTTGCATGGGGAGCGAGTGGGTCATGACGGCGCTATAGACCGGCTCAGTCACCTTGAAAAGACTTTGACACGGTGAGGTTCACCTGCTCGCCGAAGCAAAATCATCGATACTCTTATCCGCGTGACGCCTTTGTCCACCCGCTCCCAGTACAAATCAGGCGACGTCGGTCCATCCCGACACCGACTTCACCTCTAGGAAGTCCTCGATACCCCATTTGCCGCCTTCACGACCATTGCCGGATTGCTTCATCCCGCCAAAGGGTGCGCCTTTGCCTCGGCTTTCGCCATTGACTTCGACCATGCCCGAACGGAGCGCCATCGCACATCGTTTTGCCCGCACCGGGTCCTGGGTCTGGACGTAGTTGGTCAGGCCATAGGTCGTGTCGTTGGCCATTTCCAAACCGTCCTCTTCGCTGTTGAAGGGAATGATCGACAAGACAGGGCCAAAGATTTCTTCGCGCGCTATGGTCATGTCATTGTTGACGTCGGCAAAGACGGTAGGTTTGACGTAGAAGCCCCGGTTCAGGCCGTCTGGTCGACCCGTGCCGCCCGCGATCAGGCGCGCGCCCTCATCGATGCCTTTCTGGATCAGATCCTGGATCTTGTTGAATTGCACTTCGTTGACGACCGGTCCGATATGGCGGCCTTCTTGTGACGCGGGACCAACCTTGACGGCCTGCGCCACCTCAGCC
>JBCCNY010000149.1:0-7451 GCA_039025595.1 Pseudomonadota bacterium
GATGCGCCGTCGGCGGAAAAGGCCATGGCCGAGGCCGGTCTGTCGCGTGACGCCGTTCAGGGCACGGGTCGTGATGGCCGTGTGATGAAAGAAGATGTCGCGCGCGCCGTGGCAAATCCCGCCCCTGTGCAGGCCGAAGCCCCCGCCCCCGCGCAAGCCCCGCGCGCGCCCGTGGCGGCGGAGGATGCCGCCCGCGAGGAACGCGTAAAAATGACCCGCCTGCGCCAGACCATCGCCAAGCGGCTCAAGGACAGCCAGAACACCGCGGCCATGCTCACCACCTATAACGAGGTGGACATGACCGAGGTCATGGCCCTGCGCAACGAATACAAGGATTTGTTCCTCAAAAAGCATGGCGTGAAACTCGGCTTCATGTCCTTCTTCACCAAGGCCTGCTGCCACGCGCTCAAAGAAGTGCCCGAGGTCAATGCCGAAATCGATGGCACCGATATCGTCTACAAGAATTTCGTTCATATGGGCATTGCCGCGGGTACACCCACTGGCCTCGTTGTACCGGTCATTCGCGATGCTGACGCGATGGGTTTTGCTGCGATCGAAAAGGCGATTGCAGAGAAAGGCGCGCGCGCCCGCGATGGCAAACTGTCGATGGCCGAGATGCAGGGTGGCACCTTCACTATCTCGAATGGTGGTGTCTATGGCTCGCTGATGTCCTCGCCGATCCTCAACCCGCCGCAATCTGGCATCTTGGGGATGCACAAGATCCAGGAGCGACCGATGGTCATCGGCGGCGAGATCAAGATCCGCCCGATGATGTATCTCGCCCTCAGCTATGACCACCGCATCGTCGACGGCAAAGGCGCGGTCACCTTCCTCGTCCGCGTCAAAGACGCACTCGAAGATCCCCGCCGCCTGCTGATGGATCTGTGACGCATGTGGCAGCGGCTCTCCCAAAACTGGGTGTATGGCGCGTTGCCACTTGCCATTCTTCTTCTCGGGTTGGCGCCGTTACTCGAACGAATTGTTACGCCGGTGTTTTTGAGCTTGCCCATCTACATGTTGCACCAGTTCGAAGAGCACGACGCAGATCGGTTTCGCAAGGCGGTGAATACAATGCTGGGCGGTGAGCGCCAGGGCCTGAGTCATGGTGCGGTCTGGGTCATTAATGTTGTGTTCGTTTGGTTTCTGTTACTGGCCGTGTTCTGGCTCTCTCAAAACACGTCGGCCTGGGGTCTTGTCGCAGGCTACCTTATGCTGATCAACGCCGCAGTCCACATCATAGCCGCCGCACGTACAAAAACGTACAATCCCGGCCTGGTCACATCGGTCGTGTTCTTTGTTCCTCTCTCTGTTTGGGTTTTTTCGAGTGTTCCGGGATCTTTTCCCGAACACCTTGGCTCGGCAACTCTTATCATCGGCTTGCATGCGGGCATTGTGCTCTGGGCAATAAGGAAAAAGAGCGTATGACCTCAAAACGTATGAAACTGAATTCTGCCTTGGTGCTTCCGGCCGTCCAGACAATCAGGGCGCGGGGCCGCCGGCGCTTGGAACGCTTTGCGCTGGAAAGACAGCGGATTGAGAGAGGAGGCGTGCTTGAGGCAAGATGAACAACGCCGGATAAGCCGCGTCGGCAAAACGGAACGGGTGTCTTTACTCTCTCGTCTCGCAGGTTTGCGATGCCCTGTCTGCGGGGGTGTCTTACCGCTTTACCCGATGCTGGGCACTAATCCGCACTACGTTGAAAAATGGGCAGATGAATATATCCGCGCCAGTTGCGACACGCCGCTCAGACTAAACGGAAAGCGCAGGTTCTTGCGATTTTTGACGTTGCACGTCCCCTTGTTTCTTTTGACAGTTGCGCTCGTGAGCGACGTGATCGCCCGGTTTGACCTTCTCAGCGCGTTCAATACGGCGCGAGATCAGGTTGAACCAAATATGGTTGGTTTGATCCTCACCAGGATGGCTATTGTCGGGCCAACCCTAGCGGCACTGCTTCGCATCGAAACAGTGGAGGCGCTATGACACGCATGCTCGTTCTTACAGTCTGTGCAATCGCCACCTGCGCCGCTTTTGTTTTCTTTTGGTCGATCATGATTTTTCTGACGAAGGAGCCCGATTTAAAATCGCGTGACATGCTTGATCTGTCCGTGGCGTTCGGTCTGTTTCTCGCTGCGTCGATCACAATCACGACCACATGGAAGCGAAAGAAAGCAGCCCTCTGGTGTTGGTTACCTATTTTTTTGGTTGGTGTACCGACCCTCACCTCCTGGGTATATGAAACAACGAAAGCGCCGACAGAGAAGATGCAATTCACCCGCGAACAGGACGCTGCTCAGCGCTCGTTTCTGGGCGAGATTGTTCGGCCAACGCGCGCCGAATTTGACGAAAACAGACGCAGGGCACGCATCGCGTTACTAGGCCTGCTCGGCATTCTTTCTTTCCAAACGATTGTTCTTGTTTTCCTGCATCGCAAACAGGTGCTTCAGTGATAACCCCCGAGCTTACATATCTTGCCTACGCCGTGATCTTTCTTGTCATCCATATGGTGGCCCAGGCCGGGTTGGCGGTTTTGACGAACGGGATCGCCTGGGGGATGAGCCCGCGCGATTACGACACCGATCCGGGCAAACCGGCGAGCCGCGCTGCCCGCGCGCTCACAAATTACGTCTATAACCTGCCCGCCTTCGTCGCGCTCGCCCTCGCTGTTACCGTGGCTGACGTCAACAGCGACAGCACTGCGACAGGGGCTGCGATCTGGTTCTGGGCGCGCGTTGTCTATCTGCCCTTCTACATCTTTGCGGTGCCGGTCCTGCGCTCTGTCGCCTGGCTCGCCTCGGTCGCGGGGCTGATCATGATGCTTCTGCCACTTCTTTCGGGTGGGACCGCTACATGACACCAGAGCTCACGGTCCTCACACTCGCGGCGCTCCTGCAGGTGGGACAGTTCGTGCTGGTCTCCGTCACCGCCAATCTTGAACTTGGGGTGGGCAAGACCGCCTCGCCGCGCGACCGCACCCGCCTCGGAGGTTCTCTCGAAGAACTCCTGTCCGAGAAACCCGCCCGCCTTGTGCGCGCCCTCAACAATCACTTCGAGGGTTTGATCCTCTTTGGCATTGCCTGCGTGGTCGTCACACTCTCAGAATCATCCAGCGCCTTCACGGCTGCCTGCGCCTGGGCCTATCTCGCTGCCCGTATGGCCTATATCCCCGCCTATTATTTCGGCTGGTCGCCCTGGCGATCCTATATCTGGATGGTGGGCTTCACCGCCACCACCCTAATGCTGCTGGCCACTCTCTTATGATCTTCATCTTGCCCCAAATACTCATTCTGACCGCTGCCCAAGGCGCGTCCACCAACTAAGGAGACACAACATGGCAGATTATGACGTGATCATCATCGGCTCCGGTCCCGGCGGCTATGTCTGCGCGATCCGTTGCGCACAACTGGGCCTGAAAACCGCCTGCGTCGAGGGCCGCGAAACGCTTGGGGGCACCTGCCTCAATATCGGCTGCATCCCGTCCAAGGCGCTCTTGCATGCCTCTCATATGTTGCACGAGGCCGAGCATAATTTTGAGAAAATGGGCCTGAAGTCGTCCGCCCCTAAAATCGACTGGAAACAGATGCTGGCCTATAAGCAGGACACGATCGGCCAGAACACCAAGGGCATCGAATTTCTGTTCAAAAAGAACAAGATCGACTGGCTTAAAGGCTGGGGCTCGATCCCCGAAGCCGGCAAGGTCAAGATCGGTGACGACGTGCATTCCGCCAAGAACATCATTATCGCCAGCGGCTCGGTACCCTCCGCCCTGCCCGGTATCGAGGTCGATGAAGAAACGGTTGTGACCTCCACCGGCGCGCTGGAGCTTGGGAAAATCCCGAAGAAGCTCGTGGTTATTGGGGCCGGAGTGATCGGGCTCGAACTGGGCTCAGTCTATGCCCGCCTCGGTGCGGATGTGACAGTGATCGAGTTTCTCGATGCCATCACCCCAGGCATGGATGCCGAGGTCCAGAAAAGCTTCAAACGGATTCTGGAAAAACAGGGCATCAGCTTCGTTATGGGGGCGGCCGTGCAATCCGTGGAGAAACTCAAGACGAAGGCCAAGATCAGCTACAAGCTCCGAAAGGATGACAGCGAACATATGATCGAGGCCGATACGGTCCTCGTCGCCACAGGCCGCAAACCCTTCACCGACGGGCTGGGCCTGACCGATCTCGGCGTCGAGATGACGGAGCGCGGACAGATCAAGACAGACGCTCAGTGGCGCACAAATGTAGGTGGCATCTTTGCCATCGGGGACGCCATTTCAGGCCCGATGCTCGCCCACAAGGCCGAGGATGAAGGCATGGCCGTCGCCGAAGTGATCGCCGGGAAAAATGGCCACGTGAATTACGGCGTGATCCCCGGCGTCATTTACACTCATCCCGAGGTCGCCAATGTCGGTGCCACCGAAGAAGAGCTCAAAGAAGCGAGCCGCCCCTACAAAGTGGGCAAGTTTTCTTTCATGGGTAATGGCCGCGCCAAGGCAATGATGGCCGCCGACGGGTTTGTGAAGATCCTGGCGGATAAAGACACCGACCGCATTCTGGGCGCACATATCATCGGACCAACGGCAGGCGATCTGATCCACGAGATCTGTGTGGCTATGGAATTCGGCGCCTCTGCCGAGGATCTGGCGCTGACCTGCCACGCACATCCCACCGTGTCCGAGGCCGTCCGCGAGGCCGCGCTGGCCTGCGGCGACGGCGCGATCCACGCCTGACGCACCACTAGGTCGAAGCATAGGTTGGAGATGCCGTCATGCGTCACAGGAGAGTTCTGCTGGCAACTCCGCTCGGCCTGTGCCTCGGTTTTGTAGGCCACGCGCTCTACGACAGAACAGTGTTTGATCGCCCGGAGCGTCTGGTCAGACTTTTTTCCGAGCTCTGTCTTGCAGAAACACCGGCAAACCCGGAAGAACTGGGTTTGACGCGCATCAAACCTGAAGGCGGAACACAACGCTGGGTCGACACCAAATCCCGCAGTTTTCTGCATGTGTTGGACACGCGTTGCTCGGTTCAAGCTCACGAGCCGAGAAAACTCTCGTCCAGCAGTGTTACAAGTGTTGCAAATCAAGTTGGCGTGTTGGTCGAACGCGACTTTCCCACCCTTACCTTCGATGAAAACATCAGCACCACGGAGCCCTCGCCACAGGACTTCTGGATGGCTGGTTGGATGACCGGGGCACCAGCATCAGAAGATCGGTGGGGCATTTACGTCTTCAACGCGCGTACACGATCAGACGAAGGCAGTTTGATAATCTTGTATAAAGGCTTGCAAATACACCCTTTTAGTGCAGAGTAACTTGCGCAACAAGCCTACACGGTCGTTTTAGAAAAGCTACACAAAAACTAACGTCTGCGTCTAACTGCACTTATTGGTTCCAGACAAGACTCTGATTTGAGGCCATGGCGCAAGGGTGGAAGGCTGCACTAGCTTGCGGCGATGTAGCGATGCACGCCTGACGCACCATTGGCCAACGCGCGTCCGGCTCTCTGCGCTGCGCTTCAGGACGCGCAGCGTTCCAATCTGGCTTGAAGTGCGCGACGCTCCGTCGGCTCCAGACTGTCAAAAACGTCCCGCTCTCTCGTCAGTGGTACGAAGTCCGCGCTCGGATCTGTCTGCAACCAAGTGCTGACAGGGAGGCCGTCGAGGCTCTCGCCCTGCAGGCATCCACCGACCACTTGGATACTCAGCGACCCGCGACCCCGCTGTCCCTGCGCTCGTATGTCCAGAATTTGTCTTTGTGCCGCCGCGAGGGTTTCGGCATCACGCTCCGATACGGTCGCTACATACAGAGCCCGATCTGTCCGGGCCCCAGATAGCTCTGTCTCAGACGCAGGACGGATTTCCAGAGGCACTCTCTCATCCACCCACACCTCGGCAGTATCTTGATCGTCTATCAATCGCAGACGCAGCTCTGCGTCCTTATCCGTCAAGCGCAGAGTTTGTGGCACCTCGAGAGCAAACGCAATGTCACCTGGAGGCGTCGTCAGAGGGTCCAACCGACTTACCGCCATGAAACCGGCGGGCGTCACCGCGCCACAAGCCGTCAGACCCATTGCGAGCAAAACAGCGAAAGGCGTTGAATTGAATAGCTTCATCGGATTGATCCTTGCCTTTTCGATATGATTCGTATTAAAATTTTAATGTAAAACATTAAATTTTGAAACTAGGATTTCAGATGTTGGACACCAAAACCTTCACCGCATCCGCACGACGCGTACAGACCGTCATGACACTTTGCTTGGCGCTCTTCGCGACACTTTTTTTGGCGCTCATCCTTGGCGGGTTGATCAAGCCCCACGATGTCGGAGCGCTCATTGCCGAATTTGCAGGCTTTGAGGGCGAGAACAGGGCAAGGTGGCAAGATGCCGGCCTAATCGCCGTCGTGGCGCTCAATCTAGCCATCTGGACCGTACTGGTTTTTTACGCGCGACAGGTATTCGCGCACCTGGCTACAGGCGTGCCGGACGCCGCTGCCTACGCCGCAAGACGGCTCAGTTATTGGATATGGATCATGCTGGCTTGGGGTCTGCTCTCGCAAGCTTTGACATCCTTGCTTGCAACCTGGGGTTATCCTGAAGGTCAGCGGGCGATTGCAATCGGCCTGGGTATCCCGCAGATATCGACCGTGCTTGCAGCGCTGGTGACAGGTTTCATGGCGCAAACGTTCGCTTTTGGCGCGGAACTATGGCGCGACCACCAAGAGGTCGTCTGACATGCCGATCATCGTGCGGCTCGATGTGATGCTCGCTCGACGCAAGATGACGTCCCGAGACCTCGCTCGACGGATCGGCCTTGCCGAACAAAATCTGTCGCTCTTGAAATCCGGAAAGGTGCGGGGCATCCGCTTCAACACGTTGGAGGCGATCTGCACCGAACTGGACTGTCAGCCAGGCGATATTCTTGAATTCGATTCAGAAACCGACGGCGGGTAAACGACCCGAAGCGCTGCGGAAGAGTTGCGCGAGTTGTTCAGGGGTGAAAGGCAGCCATGTGGAAGGCAGACTGCTCTGCAAGGCGCGGAAACTCTTGCGATACCGGACAGGCCCGCCGGGCCAGACATCCATTACCCAGACATTCATGGGTGGTCTGCAGCCAGCTATGACAGGCGGCCACATTATACCCACTCGCCGCCGATAAAGCCGAGACCGGGCAAGCGCTCAGACAAGGCTGACTGTCGCATGCGACACAGGGAGATTGCCCCGTGGGCGGCACGTTTAACATCCACGGCAAAGCCAGAGCCCCACGATAAGACACCATCATACCTGAACGATCATGCACCAACGGCCCCGCCGGGGACTGCCACGCCCGACCGGATCGTTCGGCCCAGCGCAGAAACGGCATATAGGGCGGCGGCCCGAACGGAAAGAACGCCACTGCACCCATCTCTTGCGCCAAGGCGCCGATAACCCGCGCCGACCAACGATCCATCGGATCGGCCTGACCGTCAC
>JBCCNY010000150.1:0-7413 GCA_039025595.1 Pseudomonadota bacterium
CGCGAGGTCTTTGAAAAAGGCGGTGTTGGGGAGGATCTGCCCACCTTGACCCTCTCGACCGAAGAGGTTGCCGAAGGTGTGTCCGTCGTGCAGCTGTTGGTCCGGTCCGGCCTTGTCAAATCCGGCAAGGAGGCAAAGCGGCTGATTGCAGAAAACGGCGCAAGGCTGGACGATAACCCGCTCGACGATGCGGGTCTGATGCTCGATGCAGGCGCATTGGCATCCCCTATCAAACTATCGGCGGGAAAAAAGCGTCACGCACTTGTCAAACTGGCACCCTAAGGTGTTGCCCATAGATACTTGCACAAACCAAGATATATCGATACTTCTCGATATATGGATATACAGAACGCCATAGCTGGTCTTCAGGCTCTCTCGCAAGAAACCCGGCTGAACGTTTTTCGTTTGCTGATGCGCGCAGGCAAAGACGGGCTGGCGGCGGGAGACATCGCACAGACACTAGATGTGCGCCAAAACACGATGTCCTCCCATCTTTCGACACTCGCGGCAGCGGGTCTTATCGCAGCGGACCGCGACGGCCGTATCATCCGCTATCGCGTGAACCTCGCCGGTATACAGGGGTTAATCGGTTTCCTGATCGAGGATTGCTGCGGTGGCAACCCGGCCCAGTGTCAACCGTTGATTGCAGAGATTTCTTGTCCAAGTTGAGGGAGGATGAAGATGAATAACGAGACGAAAGACATTGTGAAAAATGTGCTTTTTCTGTGTACGGGTAATTCGGCACGCTCATTGATGGCCGAAGCGATTATCGCCCGCGAAAGTATGGGGAGTTTCCGGGGTTTTTCGGCCGGATCGCAGCCCAAGGATGCACCGCACCCACGCACCCTTGAACTGCTAAAGCACCTGAACCATGACATATCAGGGCTTCGATCCAAAAGCTGGGACGAATTCGCAGCGCCGAACGCGCCGGTAATGGACTTTGTCTTCACGGTTTGTGACAGCGCCGCAGCGGAGACCTGTCCATTCTGGCCAGGCCAACCGATGAGCGCCCATTGGGGTGTGCCCGACCCGGCCGCCGCAACGGGATCGGAGGCCGAGATCGGTCTTGCTTTCCACGAAGCCTATCGCATGCTGCGCAACCGGATTTCGATTTTCGTCAATTTGCCCTTGTCCCAAATCGGTCGGCTGTCTTTGCAGCGCAAGCTCGACGAGATTGGTCAAACCCAAGACGAACAGGACACTCTACCCGCATGACATTCGATCTTTCCCGCCGTTTGACGGCGGAGTTTCTTGGAACCCTGCTGCTGGTTTGCACGGTGGTGGGCTCCGGTATCATGGCCGATCAGTTAAGCGACGATGTCGCGGTCTCGCTACTGGGCAACACAATCCCCACAGGAGCGATTCTCTTTGTCCTGATCACAATATTCGGGCCGATATCGGGCGCCCATTTCAACCCGGCCGTCAGTTTCGGTTTTTATCTCCGACGCGATATCGCGCTTCCCGAAGCGCTCAGCTTTATAGCCGCCCAGATCGCCGGCGGGATCTTGGGCGCAATCGTGGCCCACCTGATGTTCGCCCTCGACCCCGTGCAAGTGTCACAGACCGTGCGAACCGGGCCGGATCAGTGGTTTGCAGAGGTCGTGGCCACATTTGGCCTGATGGGCGTTATTCTGGGAGGGCTGAAATTCAGGCCCGAGGCGATCCCAATGCTGGTCGGGCTCTATATCACGGCTGCCTATTGGTTCACCGCCTCAACCTCGTTTGCCAATCCCGCCGTGGCGATTGCGCGCTCTTTCACCGATACGTTTTCCGGCATCCGGCCCGAGGATCTACCGGGCTTTATCACGGCAGAGTTTGTAGGCGCGGCCTTGGCGGTCGCGCTTTTCGGCTGGCTCTTGCGGCCGCAGGAGCGCGAGGCATGAGCGTTGTCATCCATCACAACCCCGGATGCGGGACATCTCGAAACGTTTTGCAGATCCTCCAGGACGCAGGCTATACGCCGCATGTGATCGAATACCTGCAGACAGGCTGGACGCGCCCGCAATTGCTGGGTTTGTTTGCGGCGGCGAGCCTCACGCCATGCGCGGCATTGCGCGTCAGCAAATCACCCGCCGAAGAGCTTGGCCTCACCGCGCCTGACGTGACTGATGAGACGCTCCTCGACGCGATGCTCGTTCATCCTGTGCTGGTCAACCGCCCCATCGTGTGCACAAGCAAGGGCGTCCGTCTTTGCCGTCCGTCCGAGGCCGTCCTTGATCTCCTCGACCACTGGCCGACAGGTCCTTACCACAAAGAAGATGGCGAAATGATCATCAATGAAAACGGAGAACGCTGTGTCTGACAAACCGTTCGCAGACATGCCGCAACTGGATCCCAGTGCCCTCCCCCAGATGGACGAAGACGCATTGTTCCCAGCCATGCGACCCGACCACAAACCCCGTATCCTGCTGCTCTATGGCAGTTTGCGCGCGCGGTCCTTCTCTCGCCTGCTCAGCGAGGATGCGGCGCGCATCCTGACCCATCTCGGGGCTGAAACGCGAAGCTTTGATCCGCATGGCCTGCCCTTGCCGGACGATGTCGGCATAGATCATCCAAAAGTCGCGGAGCTGCGCGCCTCCGTCATGTGGTCGGAGGGTATGGTCTGGGTCAGCCCGGAACGCCATGGCGCGATGACCGGCGTCATGAAGACGATGATCGACTGGATCCCGCTTGCGCCGATTGGGGGCGTGCGACCCACGCAAGGCAAGACCCTGGCTGTGGCGCAGGTCTGCGGTGGATCGCAGAGCTTCAACGCGGTCAACCAGATGCGCATCCTTGGTCGCTGGATGCGGCTGATTACGGTGCCAAATCAATCGTCTGTGCCAAAGGCTTGGGACGAGTTTGATGCCGATGACCGAATGAAACCCGGGCCTTACTACAATAGGCTTGTCGACGTCATGGAAGAGCTGATGAAATTCACACTCCTCACACGCGGACAGTCCGCCTACCTGACCGATCGCTATTCCGAACGGGTGGAAAGCCGTGAACAGCTTTCAAAACGCGTGAACGCACCCAAAGCCATCGGTAGCTAGGGCGCAAGCGCCTCCTCAACTACGCGATACACGGCGCGCGGATCCACCTCCTCAGCGACAAAGGCCTCTCCGATCCCGCGCGCAAGGACAAAGCGAAGCCGACCATCCACGACCTTCTTATCCTGGCGCATCAGGTCAATCAGCGCGTCTGGCCCTGGCAAATCGCCCGGAATATCGGCGAGATCCGCTTTCATACCCATGGCGCGCAGATGCGCGCGCACGCGCCCTGGCTCTTCCTGTGCGCAAAGACCAAGCTTGGCCGAAAGATCAAAGGCCAGCGCGCATCCGATCGCCACGCCTTCACCGTGCAAGAGCCGGTCGGAATAGCCGGTCGCTGCCTCCAAAGCATGACAAAAGGTATGACCAAGGTTCAGCAAGGCGCGATCCCCCTGTTCCGTCTCATCTCGCGCGACAATGTCGGCTTTCATCTCTACCGATCGGCGCACGCCTTTGATCAGGGCGGCCTCATCTCCTGCCGCCATAGATGAGCCGTGATTTTCAAGCCATTGAAAAAATTCCAAATCTCCAAGAAGGCCGTATTTGGCAACTTCTCCGTAGCCAGCCAGAAAATCGCGAGCGGGCAAGGTTCTAAGAACGTCGATATCGGCCAGAACAAGGGCAGGTTGGTGAAATGCCCCGATCAGGTTTTTACCTTGTGGCGCGTTGATGCCCGTCTTCCCCCCGACCGAGCTATCAACCTGAGCCAGAAGGCTGGTGGGCACCTGCACAAAACGAACGCCGCGCCGCAAGACGGCCGCAGCGAAACCGACAAGATCCCCGATAACCCCGCCGCCAAGCGCGATCACAATATCCTGACGCTCGATCCGTTGATCGAGCAGCCATTCCACAGCGCGCTCAAAATGCGGCCAGGATTTTGTGCCTTCACCCGGCGGCAAGGTGAGTGCGTCCAGCCGAATCTCAGCGGCATCAAATCCAGCGCGCAGATCTGACAGGTGGTGCGCGGCCACGATTTCATCAGAGATCACAGCCACACGCTTGCGAGTCAAAAGGGGCGCGACATGCTCGGCCGCCTCGGCAAGCAAACCCGGCCCGATCAGCACATCATAGGCTCGGCCCCCCAACGGCACATGAACGCGTTCCGTCATATCTGCGCCTCCAAGACATCGGCCCGCTCTGAGAGCGCATCAAGGACCTTACCCGCCATGCTCTCGATCGAATACGAGTCATGAGCCTTTACCGCCATATCGGCCATAGCGTAAATGGGAGAGCGCGCGTCAAAGAGTGCGGTCAAGGTTGCATGAGGATCAGCTGTGCGCAGCAAAGGTCTGGTATCTTTATGTTTTACGCGGCTCCACAAGAGCGCCAGATCCGCCTTGAGCCAAACAGCGACCCCTTTGGCCGCGATCATTTCGCGATTGCGCTCAAGCAAAAATGCCCCACCTCCTGCCGACAAAATAGCTGGCGTGTCATCCAGCAAACGGTCAATGACCTCGCTTTCGCGATCACGAAAAAAGGTCTCACCATCCCGTTCGAAAATTTCGGCGATCGTCATTGCAGCAGCGGTTTCTATCTCGGCGTCGGAATCCTTGAAGGGCACATCCAGGAGCTGCGCCAGAGATCGCCCAATCGCGGTTTTCCCTGCCCCCATCATTCCCACCAAAACGACAGTTTTCTTTAGTCGCCAGACATTTACCGCAGCCACGGGTCGGCGCTCCTCTGCCAATCCGAAAAATCATGGTATTGAATGACGTGAACTTGGGAGAAAGGCCAGTTATATTGTAAGCATAACAGGCGACATATCGGCAGGACAAACATGCTGCGGCTTACCAAATGGCTGATCTATCTCGGCGTTCTGGGGTTCATAGGGCTGACGGGATATGCCTATCTCGGTCCGTTTTTCGGCGCGGACTTCTCTCCTTCGCAAACTGAAATCAGGCAAACCATCAGTGTTGAAGAAGGCTGAAACCATAAGCGGAACGATCCGTCCGGAGAATTGTGAAAAACGCTGGCGAGGCTTGCGCGCATACCTCGTCTTCTTCGCGATCGGTGCAAGCCATGCGACGAGTTCGGAACAGCCGCTGTCGGCGATTGACTGGTTGAAAGACCCGGTCCCGATCCAGCTGTCTGATCCAATCAATGCAGCCCTACCCTCGTTGTCGCACAATTCGTCCGACCAGATTGCGGGTGCTGTTGTACCTCAGATCAATGTCAGCCCCCTAGGGCAGCCAGACGCGAATGCGGCCGGCCTTCTTCCTCAAAATACGACCGGTCTTCCAACAACGCTCTGGAAAGAGAGTACGACGGAAACGCTCGTTGCGCTAATGCGGCGTTTGCCGCCTGATCCTCTCCCTGCCCTGCAATCTCTATATTACACGCTCCTGCTGGCTGAGGCCGAACCGCCTACGGACACACGCGCAGAGCCCGTTTTCCTGAGCGCGCGTCTTGATGCCTTGCGCAGATTGGGCGCGGTGGACCCAGCGCTGGCGCTTGCAGACCAGGCGGGCGCTCTGGATCAGACTGTATTTGATCAATGGTTCGATCTGTCCTTGCTG
The DNA here is from genome assembly GCA_039025595.1 of Pseudomonadota bacterium. Classification (GTDB taxonomy): domain Bacteria; phylum Pseudomonadota; class Alphaproteobacteria; order Rhodobacterales; family Rhodobacteraceae; genus Roseovarius. The sequence goes on from JBCCNY010000150.1 coordinate 5,546, forward strand.
GCAGGCACCGAAGACGATGCGTGTGCGGCGCTCGGTTTGAGACCGGAGCTGACGCAGAGCTACGCGACCCGGGTTTTTTGTCTGGCCCGCAACGGCGATTGGACCACAGCCGCACTAACCTTGCAGACCGCGCGTGCTTTAGGTGCTGTTGAGCCACAAATCGCCGACCTTCTAGAGGCTTTTCTCGATCCTGAGCTTGTTGGCGAGTTTCCAGAAACCGTGCCCTCGGCGGCGAGCATGACGCCGCTTCTGTTTCGCTTGCACGAGGCCGTAGGCATCCCCCTGCCGACGGGCAATTTGCCTCGCGAATATGCAATGGCGGATCTACGCGGTTTCTCCGGCTGGAAAGCAGAGATCGAAGCTGCCGAGCGTTTGACCCATAGCGGTGCCTTACCCGCGAATGTGCTGCTGGGCTATTACACAGCGCAATCGCCCGCAGCGTCCGGTGGCGTCTGGAGCAGGGCCGCGGGTGTTCAGGCGCTGGAGCGCGCCTTGATCGAACGTGACAGCGGCGCAGTGGCAGAGATACTGCCGCCTCTATGGCAAAAGATGCGGCAAACGGGCCTTGCTGTCACCTTCTCTGCTCTGTTTGCCGAGCAACTCGTCGCGTTACCTCTGGATATAGCCACGCAACGCCTCGCTTTTCGGATTGCGCTCTTGTCGCCGAGTTTTGCCAGGTTGGCGCCTGAATTGGCCGGATCGCGCGAGAGTGACCTTTTTCTGGCCTCGGTTGCCGCGGGTGCGCCCGATCCCGAACTCGCCCGCAGCCCGGGACAAAAGGCCGTCGTTCAGGGCTTTGCTGCAAATGGAGCTTCCCGTGATCACGCAGACCTACTGGATGCCGGAAGGCTCGGTCAGGCGATACTTCTGGCAGCGTTACAACTCGACTCGGCGGGGGTGAATACCACCCGCGATATCTCGGCGGGATTGGCGACCTTGCGGGCTCTTGGTCTTGAAGAGACAGCGCGAAAGACCGCGCTAGAGATCCTTCTGCTGCGGAGCGGGACATGAAGGCGACTGAGTGGACCGACGCGTTTCTGGAGGCGCATGCCGCAGAGCTTGGAGCGGCCCAAAATACACTAGCAGCCTATCATCGGGATCTTTCCAATTTTGGCCACTGGCTGACCAAGAAAAACCTGACGCAGAAGAGCGCCACGCAAGCTGATATCGAAGCCTACCTCGTCGCCTGCAAGGATGACGGCCTTGCGAAATCGACAATCGCTCGACGGCTATCAGCGATCAAGCAACTTTACCGTTTTGCCTTTGAGGAAAAATATCGAGGCGACAATCCGGCGATCCGCATTCGCGGTCCCGGCCGTGAAAAACGGCTGCCGAAAACGCTGAGTGTCGAAGACGTTGACCGCCTGCTTGACGCCGCCCGAAACTCGGGACGCAACCGCTCTGACCGAACACGAAACGCCTGCCTGATGGAGCTTCTCTATGCGACAGGGATGCGGGTCAGTGAGTTAGTCTCGCTGCCAGTTGCTGCAGCCCGCGGACAGCCCGACATGCTACTTGTCAAAGGCAAAGGCGGTAAAGAGCGGCTTGTGCCGCTGTCACCGCCGGCCCGGAAAGCCTTGGCAAGCTGGCTGACGTTCCGGGATGAAGCCGAGGAAAAATCCCTGAAGCGGGGCCAACGCGCCTCCCGATATCTTTTTCCCTCTTCCGCGCAAGCGGGACACCTGACCCGACATCGGTTCTATGCGCTGATCAAGGATCTTGCCGTGGCGGCAGGCGTCTCGCCGGAAAGTGTAACACCCCATACGCTACGCCACGCCTTCGCTACCCACCTGCTTGCCGGGGGTGCAGATCTGCGAACGATCCAAACACTGCTCGGCCATGCAGATATAGCGACCACCGAGATCTAC
>JBCCNY010000151.1:0-7404 GCA_039025595.1 Pseudomonadota bacterium
AGGCCCAGATCGTCATCAACTACTGGCTAAAACAGTACAACCACACCCGCCCGCATCAGGCACTCAACATGCGGACACCAGTCCCAGAAACTGTCTTAGAGAAGATGCCGTTTAGTGGCCCAGAGACAGGGGGCTAGACAAAATATAAATGCTCCAAACTTTTGGTGTCGAATGTGAGAATGTCCGTGATTGGTAGCAATCCAGTACGTTGGGGGCATCCGCAAGTGGATGCTACCCGGCGACCCGTTTTGCATCGGGCAGGTATCGACCGGATCAGGACCGCTTGAAGTCTTACGCGTTCATGGCAAAATCTAAGGCTAACTGAAAAAAATGGTTCAGGCTTAAGACCTGAAACCCATCGTACTCCAAAGCTTTCATGTGCCGATCCGTTCAGATGGATTTTGTGCCCAAAGCGATTTCCTTATCAAGACAAGCCGGCGGCTGGATCGCAGAAATTTGCGCGTGCGCCACTAGCCAAGGAGAATTGCCGATCTCGCCTTTTGGTAGGTCTGACAAGACGTACGGCACGCTCCTAAGTAGAGCTTGCAGGCTTCGTTGGTGGCGATGTGAACCAGAGACAAACCACCGACACTGTTTGGACCAGTCGCTATATGTCGTACTAAGCGGCGTCGGCTGCCGGAAAAGTGGGCCTGGGGGATGTCGAGCAGAAGTTGGAGGCAAGGCGAATGGCGGCTGTGAGGCCGAAGCGGAACGTCAAAGATCTTTTTCCCGCTTTTTTAAATTGCTTTATTGCAGACGTGCGCGCAGGTGATCCGTGATCCATTCCATCACGAGAACAATGACGAAAATTGACAAAATAATGGACGAGGCGTTTTGATACTGGAATAGGTCAAACGCGACTTTCAACTCTTGGCCGATGCCTCCCGCTCCCACCAATCCAAGGACAACAGAAGACCGAACGGCCTTTTCAAGTGCAAACAGTGACGTGTTTATCATCGATGGGGCAACGGCCGGCAGGATCGCACCGGTAAGTACAGAGACCCGATTGGCACCAATTGCCGACAAAGCCTCCTGAGGTTCCTTTTCGGCGTCTTCTATGGCTTCAGCAAAGAACCTTCCGCAAAATCCGATTGTGTCGACGATAATGGTCATCGTACCGGCCACAGCCCCGAGGCCCACCGTCGCCACGAAGAGCAACGCCCAGACAAGATCAGGAATTGTTCTGAGCAATGAAATGATGGCTTTGACAAGGTAGCCCCCACGACCCAGAGGCGTTACACCACGGGCCGCTAACCATCCGATGGGCAAGCTCAACAGAATACCAATCGCGGCGCCGACCAAGGCGATCTGAAAGGTCTCGACAATCCGCCAGAACACGCGAGCCATGAAGGCGGGGTCCATGTTTGGTGGCATCATGCGATTGACCAGGGACACCATGCCCGGCAAACCATCGGCGAGTTGTTTGGGCGATGGGGCAACCTGATGCATGGAGGCGATCATGATCGCGGCCACCGCCACCAGCACAACGAAGCTGATAGGCGACGTACCCGACCAGCGCCCCGGTGTCTTGGCGTGTAGCCGTTCAGCCATCAAATGTATCGTCGAGGTCGCGTGCCGTGATGTCTCTGCTGGGACGATCGATAAAGACGCGTCCCTGGCGCAAGGCGATTGTACGGTCTGAAAAGGCGCGTGCATGGTCCATATCATGGGACGTAAAGATCAGCGTTATCCCATGTTGTTCACACAACCTGCCGAAATGCTCCATCACCTCGCGACCAGAGACGGGGTCAAGACTTGCCGCGGGCTCGTCGGCAATGAGCAGGCGCGGACGCCGAATGATCGCTCTGGCAACGGCCACCCGCTGTTGCTGTCCCCCGGACAATTCATCGGCCCGACGGTCCGCAAAATCTGCGAGATTCACCTCTTGCAAAGCCGCCATAGCCGCAGCTCGCCAGCTGTGCGGAGCAGTGGCTTGGCTGAAAGCCCGCCAACTGCCAGGCGCACCCAACATGCCGTGGACGACATTGGAAAGGACCGATCGGCGGCGGACCAGACAGTGTTTCTGAAAGACAAAACCCGTTGATTTTCGAATGACGGAACGCTGCTTAGAACTGGGCTGTGTTTTAAAAGACTGGCCGAGGATTTCGACGTCGCCACCAGAGATCGGATGCAGTCCAATCAGGGATTTCAGCAAGGTTGATTTGCCGCATCCATTGGATCCAATCAGGGCCACCCGCTCGCCATCTCGTATATCCAGTGTCACATCTTTGAGCACAGGTCCGGCGCGGTCATACCCTTTCTGCAGACCCCGCGTTAAAATGACGGGACCGCCCAGCGTTTTGGGCAGTTTTGCTTCGGCACATGTCCGCGCTTTTCTGTCCAGCACGTCTTGCACGCAGAACTCCGCTCGTGTGACAAAAGAGGCGTTAAACCGCCGCTTTGGGTTTAGAGTTCATTCGCCGACAAACGCGGATGTATCGACACCGATCGTCTTGTACATATCGCGCACATAATCGTAGTCGGCGTCGTCGATTTCGGTCAGGAAGAAGCCGCCATCATACTTTTGATTGTCTTCGCCGGTGAGCACGGCCTCCATCAGCTTTTCGCTGTCGTTGAGAAAGGCATTGGCAATCTTCTCCAGCGAGTCAGCATCAACATCCTTGCGCGCCACAAGTATGTCATTTGGCAGATCGCGACCACGGGCGACAACCTTGAACGACTCGTCCGGGAAGGCCGCTCGAATGCGGCGTAGATGTCCCTCATTCATACCGACGGCCTGAACATCACCCCGGATCAACGCTTCAACCGCCACGTTGCGAGAAATGATCTGAGGCTGGTAATCTGTGCCGTAGACCATACCGAAATCCGCAAGCACCTGAGCGGGCCCAAGATGCTGTGACGTAGACCCTACAGATCCAAAAGTCACGATATGGCCCTTCAGGTCATCGACCGCACCGATTTCCCCTTCTGCCATTGTCACGATCTGCGAAAAGTAATTCGGTCGCTGCCAGGCCACAACGATCTGAGCATCGGTCAGTTCTTTGATCACCACATATTCCGCCGGACCGGTCAGAACCAGATCAACCTGGCCTTGGTTTATGGCTTCAACCGCAGAGGTTCTCGACGAGACCGCGAACAGCTCGATTTCCAGACCGGTCGAACTCTCGAGCGCCGCCTCAAAAGCGGAAAATTCCTGCTGAAGCGCCTCCAGCCCTTCCACGTCAGTCACGGCGAATTTTATGGGTTCTGCAGAAACCGGGCTCGCCAGGGCGATCGCGGCAACAGCGAAAAGGTTGCGGAACATGCGTGTCAACTCCTTGGTTCTTGCTGTGTACACAGCAGTGTCACAGACGCATGATTTATGATTCCTGTAACGGGACCATGACGCCGCAAGGAAAGGCCGCAATGTGCAAAGCTGGATTATTGAAAACGGGGATATTCTAACGCCAGACGGTTTAGATTCGGGCGACTTGGTTGTGTCCGACGGGTACATTTCCTCAGACCCAATGGCCGACGCTCGTCGGTTTTCTGCAGAGGGTCATTTGGTGTTGCCTGGCATTGTGGACGTGCATGGCGATGCGTTTGAACGTGTTCTTTTCCCTCGTCCGCATGTCTCATTTGATCTCGAACTGGCTCTTCATGAGGTCGACCGTCAATTGGTGAGCAACGGCATCACCACAGCTTTCCACGGGTTATCTGCCTCTTGGGAGCCTGGCCTCCGCAGTTTCGAGGCGGCGGGGGTCTTTATGAATGTTCTGGAAAGGACCAGAGGTGATCTGGCCTGCGACATGCATGTGAATTTGCGTTGGGAAGTCTTCTGCCTTGACCATCCGGAAGACTTGCAGGCTTGGCTTAGAGCAAACCACTCCATTCTGTTGTCCCTTAACGATCATCTGACAGCCTATCGCGGCTTGCAATCAGATCACCGCAAAATAAAGCGTATGGCCGAGCGGACCGGGCTCACCCCGGACGGATGTGTCGCGCTGATCGAAAAATTGTGGGAGCGAGCAGATGACGTCCCAAGCGTGGTGCAAAAGATCACCAAAGACGCCGTTGGACTGGGACGAATGGTGTTTGCGCACGATGAGGTTTCGCCTGATATGCGCGCTTCACATCGCAAATTGGGTGTGTCGGTGTCAGAGTTTCCGATGACGCTGGATACAGCGCGCTCTGCCATCGATGCGGATGAAGCCGTCATACTTGGTGCTCCGAACGTTCTTCGAGGTGGAACACAGAACAACGCAGTGGACGCCGAACCCGCCATTACGGCCGGTCTGTGCACGGCGCTGGCCTCGGACTACTACTACCCCGCGCCATTGCTCGCTGCTTTTTTGTTAAGCGCCCGCGGAGGTATCGGCTTTCCCCAAGCCTGGCAGCTTGTTTCTTCTGCGCCAGCACAGGCCGCGGGCCTGAAAGACCGCGGCGTTCTCTGCACGGGACGTCGAGCCGATATCGTTGTTGTGAATCCAAAGACCAGATTGGTCCGTGCGACATTTGTTGCCGGGCGAAAAGTCTATGAACGTGAATAAACCGCTGAATACGCAGGCTGCGCATTCAGATGAGATTGTCCTCATCCGCGCCATCTCGGCGGACCCTTATGAGACGCGTACTCTGCGCCCGATCTGGTTGCAGATCTATGATCGGTTGGCCGAAGCCTGCGCCAGTGGATCTCTTTGTCCGGGAACGCGTTTGCCCGGCGAAAACCATCTGGCAGAGATGTTTTCGGTGAGCCGGCTTACCATGCGCAAAGCCCTGTCGAAGTTGCAGCAAGAAGGTCAGTTGCAAGCAAGAAAGGGTGTGGGGATTTTTGTACGACGTTATCCGACGCGCTACAGGGTTGAGGATAACCTTAGGTTTGCCGAGAGTTTAAAAGGGGGCGAAGGTTGCATTGAAACCCTGACGCTTGAATTGAGCCGTCGTGCGGCGAGCCCCGAAGCGGCTCGTATCTTCGGATCGGGACGCGCAACGCAGGTTGTGTTCTTGAAACGCCTCAGGGTTGTTGATGGAGAGCCGATTTATCTGACATACAAAGAGTTCCCGGCAAACCGATTTCCCGAGTTCGAGTGCGTTTACAACAACAACCAGTCTGTTTCTGAGGTTTATCGCGCGCATGACATCTCGCGTTACGCTCGGGCCGAGACACGGGTGACAGGTGGTTTTGCGTCTCGTCAAGATTCGCAAACGCTTCAGTTGAGCGACAGGACGCCTTTGATCCAGGTTTCCTCAACAAACTGCGACCCGAACGGTACGCCAATAGAGTTTACGCTTGGCCGTTGGCCCTTGGGTTCCGTTGAACTAGTGTTCGATCGCGTTTCCCTCGAGGCACAGGTTTGACAGTTTGAAACTGCGAGGGCAATGGCTTGCCTTCCACGACGCCCGACAAGCGATCAAAACCACTCCCGAGCAAAAAGAGATTTGTGAATTTTTTATGAATTTCTTCCAGGTTTGACTTGGGTCTAAAATCTGTAGCTTAAACCTGTGCAACGTTGTCCCTGTCGCATGAGCGGAGGTGCAAATGTCCCTATCGGAATCCAACTTCGAGACACAGAGCGTGTCACGCGTTCTATCCAACCAACTGCCCCTTATGGTGTTGGAAAATGTCAGTCTTTGGTACGGTGACACACACGCACTTAAAGACGTAAGCTTTGCCCTCTATCCTGGCGAGATACTTGCGTTCATCGGGCCCTCGGGTTGTGGCAAATCCACCGCTCTGAAATGCCTCAACCGGATGCATGATGGTACGCGCGGGGTCGTGATAGAAGGTCGGATTGAAATGGATGGTGTCGATATCCAGGATTCGTCGATTGACCCCCCGATGCATCGCAAGCGTTTTGGCTGGGTCGCGCAGAAACCCAATCCATTCCCAATGTCGATCTGGAAAAACGTGTCTTACGGTGCGCGGATACATGGTCTTATGCGATCCCGCGCCGACATCGAGCACCACGTCAAGGATTGCCTGCGGCGCGCGCATCTATGGGAAGAAGTCAAGGATCACCTACACGAAATGGACGGCACCGAGTTATCGGGTGGCCAACAACAGCGGCTTTGTGTTGCGCGGGCACTCTCGACCAAACCGGAGGTGCTGTTGATGGACGAACCCACTGGATCGATTGACCCGATTGCGACAGCCAAGATCGAGGAATTGATGCTATCACTTAAGGTCGACCATTCGATCGTGGTCGTCACGCATTCGATGATGCAAGCCAAACGGCTGGCGGATCGCGTGGCCTATTTTCACCTCGGTCGCTTATTGGAGATTGGCCCGACAATAGACATTTTCACCAATGCGCGCACATCAGAGGCCCGCCAGTTTATCGAAGGCAAATTTGGTTGAGCCTATCGATTCTTCTAGAGCTGCGTCGCTCGATACGTGTGGCTTTTACTAACCCTAAGTGAAACAATCATAAAAAGAAGCCGCAAACGCTATCGCGGTGTCTGAGCCCGCCCGTGCGACGGGGCTGCATTCGCCATTGCATAGTCTTTTTCCAACTGAACGAAGCTCTGTATAAGGCGCAGTTCAAGTTTGTGTTTCGGGACAACGAGACAGGTGTCAAAGGTCTGAGGCATCTCGATGATTGCACGTTCCACAAGCCGCGTTTCGTCGGCCGCGCTGTTTTCCAGAAAGATACCAACGCCAACACTTTCAAGAATGGCCTCCTTCATCACCGGGAAGGTCGTGGTTTTTTGCGTGCGGCGCGGCTGTATTCCGTGCTTTTGAAGGCAATCCGTCACCACGCGCTGCGTAAGCGATCCACGTTCGGGAAGTAGCAGTACCTCATGGATGAGATCTTCCAATTTCACGTCTGTTTTTTGCGCAAGCGGGTGATCACTTCGACAATATAAGACGTATTTTGCCTCAGTCATTTTGTGTACATAAAGATCGTCACTTCTTGCCGGTGCCGTGATGATTCCGATGTCCACGTGATTGGCACGCAGCAATGACATGGCGCTTGTCCAGTCATGAAGAGCGAAATCCACCTCTATTTCCGGATACCGCATTCCGTAAGTAGAGATCAGCCTCAGCGCCGGTTGCGGAGCGTTGGCAATCACGGACAATTGGCCATGGGACAGGTCAGAATATCCCCCAATCCGTTCTTCGATCAGGGTTTCCAAGGTCACCAAGCGCTCTGCAAATTCAAAGAGTTCTCGACCGGTTCGGGTCAGTTCAACGCCTTGGCGCGCACGTACAAGCAGTTTTGATCCAACCCGTCGCTCCAGATTAGCGACATGCTGCGTTACCGCAGACTGCGAAACAGACAGCGATTTTGCAGCGGCAGAAAAACTGCCTTCTCGAACGACATAAGCGAAGGCTCGAACCTGATGGTGATTTGGCGGCATGGCGACTCCTGCAGTGTCGCCGACTGTAGCCCCGATAAGTCACACTAATATGATGTCACAGAACTGAGGATTCGACTTGATAGCGCCGTGTCATCAGCCGTCTGG
>JBCCNY010000152.1:0-7403 GCA_039025595.1 Pseudomonadota bacterium
CGCAAGCGTCTCTCGTCGAAACAGAACGATCAGATGCGCCTCGATCTGGGAGGAGATGCGACATGAAGATGCGCCGCAAATCCAACCTGCCGATGAAGACCTGCGCGAGCTGCGGAAAACCGTTCACCTGGCGCAAAAAATGGGCGAAGGTCTGGGATGATGTCCGATATTGCTCGGAGCGGTGCCGCCGAGAGCGACCGAAGCGAACGAGCTAGCGACGCGCGCTACGCCTCTGCTTCATCTTGCTAAAAAAACTCAAAACCCGACGGAAAAATTACAAAAACCGCTCGATCAGCGGATCGAGGTCGACCCGGGCTTTCAAGCGCTCTGCGAGCAAGTAACAGCCCAGGATCTTGCGCTGTAAGAGCAGGGTGTCGGCAGGGGGCGCGGCCAGGGCAACCTGTTCATCGGCCAGCACGAGCCCTTCGCGGCGCATCCGTGCCAGCAGGCCTGATGTACCGAAATCAAGGATCCCGCCGGTGCGAAGCGGTTCCGCCGCCAGATTGAAAATCCGCAGGATATGCGAGCGATCGCGATCAGACATGTCGGGCGCGACCAATCCGATATCGATCATGGCCTGAAACGCCGTCTCGTCATCGCCGCGCACGGCGGATCGATAAAGTGTGCGGTAATTGGCGACCATATCGGGGGCAAACCGCCGCGTTGCGCCAAAATCGAGCAATGCGATCTGACCGGTCTCCGGAACATAGAGGTAATTGGCAAAATTCGGATCTGTCTGCATATCGCAGAGCTCAAAAAGCTCGCGCAGCGTTAGTTCCACCAGTTGACTGGCCACGCGGTCCCGCGTCTCCTGATCCAGCACCGAGACGGTTTCTACCGGCACGCCTGTGATAAACGTCATACTCAGAATGTCGCGGTTGGACAAATCCGTCTGGACCGCGGGGACAATAAAGTTTTCATCCTCTTCGAAATAGGCGCCAAACCGGCTCAGAGCAGCGGCCTCGCGAGCATAATCTGTCTCTTCATGCAGTTGCTCGGCCGCGTCGCGCAGCAGTCGTTGCGTATCGAAACTGTCGGGCATCATGCCCGAAGCGCTCAACACGAGACCCAGATTGCGCATATCGCTGTCGATACTGTCTCGAATGCCCGGATACTGAACCTTGACAGCTATGCTCCGTCCGTCCTTCGTCTGGGCGCGGTGGACTTGTCCGATCGACGCGGCAGCCAGAGGCTTGACGTCAAATCGGCTGAAGCGCTTCAGAAAATCCTGGCCCCAGTGTTCTGTAAGCACTTTTTTGAGCTGAGCGGGCGGCATAAAATGCGCCTCAGATCGCAATCGGGCGAGGATCTGCGCCAATTCTGGCGGCAAAAGATCCGACGTCTCCATAGATAAGAGTTGCCCGGCTTTCATCGCGGCCCCGCGCATCCGCGCGAGTTGATCGGCTACGCGAGACACGTTGCCCGGGGTTAGAAGAAGATCCGTGAGCTGTGGACGCCGCCCTTGCAAAAGCTGCAATCCGCCTCTCGCGGCCACATTCCCCGCAATACCGGCCGTCAATCCGCCCATGCGCGCCATCCGTCCCCAGCGATTGGTCGGAATGCGCACGCCCTTCTGCGTGGCTTTACCGGCCGCGCCGCTCATCCGCTTTTCTGTGCCTGCTGGCGCAGCAAGGGGCGCGCGAGGCGAACGATCGCCGGGCGCAGTGGGAGAAATCCACGGTAGGCCAGTTCCAATACAGGCGTCACGCCGGGTAGGCGCGCGACATGTCCGAGCCAGCGCCAACCCGGGGTTGCCCGCCAGAGCGCGGCAAATCCCGCCGCACCGGACAAGAGCGACCCGTCAGATTGACGGACATGAAACCGCGCCATTGCGTCGTCCCGGTCGAGATCGCTACCGGTCTTCGCACCGCTTTGACTGACATCCTCAAAATGGATACTGCCCGGCTCGGCACGATTTGCGTAGTGTCGGATTTCTGCCGTGCAAACGGGGCAAGAGCCATCATAGTAAACCGTTAAACCACCGGTCTCGGACACCGTGTCAGGCATGACTTGCCTCGTCCTCATCCGCATCAGGACTGCGTTTGAGGATTCTTTGCAGCGTTCTGCGATGCATGTTCAGCATTCTCGCGGTCTGAGTGATGTTACCGTCGGTTCGATTAAGAAACCGTTCGATATGGACGCGTTTGGCCTCTTCAGGACAGATCGGGTTGTCCGGTGCAGGAGGCAGGCCGCCATCAGCCGCCATAAGGGCCTGGATTATTTCATCGGCATCGGCAGGTTTTGCCATGTAATCCACCGCGCCGAGTTTCACGGCTGTCACAGCGGTGGGCGTATTGCCATAGCCTGTCAGGATGAGCGACCGGGTTGGATGTTCTTGCCCGCGCAGCGCCTCGATTACCTGTAGGCCGGACTCATCTACACCGAGATGAAGATCAACAATGGCAAATTCCGGCTTGTGTTCACGGATTGCGCGACGCGCCTCGGACAGACTTGACGCCGACACAGTCACAAATCCGCGTCCTGCCATCACCTTCGCCAATTGATCGCGGAAAACGTCGTCATCTTCTACAATTAAGAGAACCCGGCCTACCCACGGCTTTGCGTTTGGCGGTCTGTCGGGTTCTTGTTGCTTCGCTAGAGCTGATATCTGCATGAGCACCTCCATAGAGTGTTACGGTGCTCTAAGCGGATTGGATTGGCCTCGGTGCCCACCTGTGACGGAATGTAGCAGTATGCACCGCTCCTAAGGACAGGACCGCATGTGTGCATTCCCGGACCACGGTGCCGGGCACAAGGTGCATTTCCACACTTGCCACGTCTCCCGGTTTCTCGGCATAGCGGTGGCGTAGAAAATGAGAGGCAATCATGACCCTGACCGCCAATTGGTCCTATCCCACCAATATCCGGTTCGGCGCGGGCCGGATCGCCGAGTTGGCGGAGGCTTGCGCTGCAACAGGTATCAGTCGTCCGCTGCTGGTCACTGATCGCGGATTGTCGGCCATGGAAATCACGTCGCGCGCTCTCGATATTCTCGACGGCGCTGGTCTCGGTCGCGCGCTGTTCGCCGAGGTCGATCCCAACCCGACGGAAGCAAATGTTGAGGCTGGGCTGGCCGTTTTGAGCGAGGGGGGCTTTGACGGGATCGTGGCTTTCGGCGGCGGCTCGGGGCTCGATCTGGGCAAAACGCTGGCTTTCATGGCCGGGCAAAGCCGTCCGATCTGGGATTTTGAGGATATCGGCGATTGGTGGACGCGCGCCAATGCAGAACTGATCCTGCCCATTGTGGCGGTGCCGACCACGGCGGGAACGGGATCCGAGGTGGGACGCGCCAGCGTGATCACGAATGCCGAGACGCAGGAAAAGAAGATCATCTTTCATCCCAGGATGCTGCCCAGCGTTGTAATCGCCGATCCGGAGCTGACAATTGGCATGCCAAGGGCTATTACGGCGGGCACCGGGCTGGACGCCTTCGCCCATTGTGTTGAGGCGTTTTCCAGCCCGCATTATCACCCGATGAGCCAGGGCATCGCGCTGGAAGGGATGCGACTGGTGATTGAAAACCTGCCGCGCGCGTACGACGATGGAAGCGATATCGAGGCACGGGCCAATATGATGTCAGCCGCAGCGATGGGGGCTGTCGCGTTTCAAAAGGGTCTGGGGGCAATCCATGCTCTGTCGCATCCTGTTGGTGCACTTTATCACACGCATCATGGGACGACCAATGCGGTCTTCATGCCGACGGTTCTACGCCTGAATGCGCCTGAGATCTCCGCGCGCTTCGATCAGGCCGCCGGGTATCTGGGGCTGCAAGGGGGCTTTCACAGCTTTTGCACGTTCGTGGATGACTTCAACGCGCGCTTTGGCATTCCAACCAGTTTGTCCGGGCTTGGCATTGATAACCCAGAGCTCGACCGGATGGTGGATGCGGCGCTGCGTGACCCATCGTGCGGCGGCAACCCGGTGCCGCTGACCCGCGACAACCTGCGCGCCTGCTATGCATCCGTTTTGTAGATTGTTTATCGTCTCTGGCGCGCAGTTGAGTTTGGTTGCCAGGAATGCGAGTTAGCCTTTGATAGTCCAGTTGTAGCCGGAGTCCGAGAAATAGCGTCCCGATCCGTCTGTCTGAACCGTCGCGCAGCTGTCGCCCTCACCATAATTGGTGCAAAGTTGGTTGGCCTCGAGACGCCAAGAGCCAGTGCCCTGCCCGTAAGTTGCATCGTCAAAGCTGGCTGTGCCATCGGCGTTGAAACATTCGCTGCCTGCGCTCGGGCCGCTATAGGAGGTGCAGACACCGGTATGCGTCGCGAGCAGTTCATCGCCCGTCATCGCGCGCATGGCAGTTTCGTTGGTCGCTGTATCAACGGCGTCGGTCGCGGCCTCTTCACCTTCGACCACCAGTTCCGGCGCAGGTGTCGGCCCGGCGCTCTCGCTCGACATACAACCCGATAGCAAGAATACCACGGCAGGTGCGGCAAGGCCCCATTTCAATATTCTGTTCATAGATTTCTATCCCCTTTTTGTAGTGTTTGGTTTTTGGCAGGCTGTGCGATTTTGGCCTGTCAAAAGGGTAACACAACGCTTCTGGAAGCCAAGTCTTGCGCTGGTCTTTCAAGCGGCAAAGGATCGCGCGCGCGACAGGTAAGGTAGATATGAGTGAGACGCGTTTGAACCGTCACGCGCCAGCCACTGCGCTAACTCGTACGCCCCCGACCAGACCGCGCGCGAAGTATCCTGACATTTTCGAATAAAAAAGTTCAATCTGTTGGTAGGTCTGTGTCCCATGGATGTCTTCATAGACGGATCGAGCGTCTTGAAAAGCCGCGAGGCGTGTGGCCGTAAAGTCCGACCAGTCTTCCGTCATGTCTGAGAGATGAACGTTGGTAAATCCGGCCTGTTTCAATCCGGTCTCGTAAGCGTCGGGCGGGACAAGCGAATTCGGGAAAAGATGTGCTCGAAATTCTTCGGTCTCGGCATCCGGCGGAGAGGAGATCAGATAAAGATCCTCGGCACAAAGAAGACCCCCGGGTTTGATCAGGCGATGAAGCTTTTTGAGGTATCTGGGTCGGTCCGGGATGTGAAAAAGCGCGAGCCAACTTACCGCATGATCGTAGCCACCAATTGGCAACTCTACTTGCAGGAAGTCGGCATTGAGATGGGTGACACTATCGGAAAGCCCTGCGCGTGCCGTTAAAACTCGCGCCACCTGATCGTAGTCGTCTTGCAACTCTACCGCCGTCACATGCGCACCGGTGCGTTTTGCGATGTAGCGGGCGCATCCGCCCCAGCCGGATCCCACTTCCAACACCTGCTGACCAGCTTGGATGCCCGCCACCTCTATCGCTGTGTCGAGCGCCTCCGTGCCGTGGTAATGGAGCTGGTCGTAGCGGTTCAGAATCTCGACCGGTACCGGGTTGTCACTCTGATACCCTTCCGCCTCCAGATCTTTGAAAATACGATCCGCGCGGGGATAAAGCTGCATGGATTTGATAGAATTGTTCAACGTTAAACTATCCGGTTGGAGAAGAGGGTGTCTTGCGATGCGGGCAATGAGGTCTCACGCTTGCCCTGACCGTTCAAAGGCCGCGAATGCATCTGCATAATCGGGATGCCATCGCGACAGGGCCGGGCGGTTTTCCGAGATATCGCGCATCGCCCATTCCGCACGGCGCGCATCGCGGGTCTCATCCACATCATTGTCCGGACATAAAATATAAAAATCACCCTTCTTCATCCGCCACAGAAAATAGTCGACGGTCTGCTCGCTCGTCCAGGCAGAGGGCGGCTTCTCAGGCATGAAGGACGCGATCATGCCGGTATAAGTGAAGCCCGGCACGAAAAGATGCGCCGTGATCGGGGCCTCTGCCTCGCGCAATTCGTGGGCGATCTGCTCTGTGATGACGCGCACCGCGGTTTTGGAGACATTGTATCCCGGGTTGCCCGGGGGCGTGGTGATGCCTTGCTTTGACCCGGTGTTGATCACCACGGCTGGGCGCGCGGCCTCGATCATGCGGGGTAGAAACGCCTGCACGCCACGCAGAACGCCGAACAAGTTGACGTCCAGCACGGCCTGCCAATTGTCCATTTCGGCCCAGGCTTTTGTTGGCCGCACGATGCCGGCATTGTTCATCAAAACCGCCACTTCCCCTGTCGAGAAAGCCAGGTCGGCAAGGGCTGCGACATCTGTCTCCTGCGTGACATCGGTGGGCTGGCCAATGACTTGCCTGTCTGACGCCGCGATCGCTTGGAGAGTATCGACCGCGTTCTTCAATCCGTCGCCCGGTAAATCGGCGAGGATCACATCAAGCCCCGCCTCGACAAAGCGTTGGGCGGCCACGTAACCCACGCCGCTGGCCGCGCCGGTCACGACAGCGACGCCACCCTGTGCGATTGCTTTTTCATACATCTGCGGTCTCTCCTTGGGTTCAAAGGCGCGCTTGCATCATCTCGTTAAGTGCAACGATATGTCTGGTGCCAAGCCCGCAGCAGCCGCCGATCAATCCGATATCGCGATCAAGCCAGTCTTTGGCGCAGGCGGCATAAGCGTCAGGTGGGATCGTGTCGTCGAAAATGCCCTTCTGTCCAGACCAACGGGCGGAATGCGCGTAAACGCCGACCGGTTTGTCCCAATGTTGCGCGACTATAGTAAGACAGGCATCGATATAGTCGACTTCGGTGTGCATGATGCTGAGCAGCGGGATATCGAGCTCGTTCAAGACATCCAGTGCCTCGGCGAGAGGTTCACCGCGCATCAGACGCATCGTGCCGTCCGTATCGGGTTCACAGGACAGACCGGCCCAGACCGGCAATCCGCTTGATTGCGCAGCCTCCAGCGTGACACGCATCCGGTCGAGATCGACCATCATTTCCAGCATGATCAGATCCGCGCCTGCTTGCGCCATGATCCCGGCTTGTGTCGTCGCATCCCGGCGGAGCGAATCCGCCTCTTGCCAGTTGTTGGTCCAGGACCAGTAGGACATGCCGCCTGCGACCAGAACATCTGGCGCGTCCGCCGCCACGCGTGCCTCAATTGCCAATTCGACGCCACGTCGGTTCAGCGCCTCGAAATCCGCCGCGGCACCTGCCTCGCGCAAGGCCGAGAGATGCGTGGCAAAGGTATTGGCGATCACGATTTCGGCGCCGGCACGGATGTAATCGATATGCACCTCGCGCAACACGTCCGGGTGGCTTAGCGCGCCGCCTCCATTCCAGGCACCATCGAGTTGCGGCACGCCGCGTTTTTCGATTTCTGTTCCCGTCGCACCGTCGATCAGGATTTGCCCTCCAGCGCCGATCCGTTTCATCAGACGCTCATATCTTGTCATGCGCTCTCATCCGCGGTTTCTAGAGCCTGAGCTGTCGCGCGCATCTGACTGAGTGAGACACGTGGGGTAACCGCCTCTTCGGAGACAACGAGATCAAGCACGGCACCAGTGGGAGAGGAG
>JBCCNY010000153.1:0-7361 GCA_039025595.1 Pseudomonadota bacterium
ATTATGTTCAGCGGACTTTGGCTGCTGGTGGGCGTGTCTGGGGCTCGATCTTCTAGGTGTAGAGAGTGTCCGATACGAGCCCATTTTGACCGAGGCTGCAGGTTGAGAGAATGTCCGAAGCTGCTTTGCGCGAAAGCCACAGGCATACTCCGATTCACTCAGGTGTAACGAGCGCACGATCAAGCAAAGCGAGCAAGTCGGCCTGTGTAGATTTGTCCGCTGCAGGTCTTGGCATTTGTTTTGCCTTTCCGTTCGCCACGAAAATGCCTGTCTGTCGATCAAGTACTTCTGGATCGGCGCTCTTCACGATCTTGGCAGCTTGCTTGTCTGCAGGTTTGAAAACAAGCGGCGCGAGCCATTGCAGGATTTTAGGCATCGCGGAATTGCCCGATGTCATAGCTGTTTTCGTTGCGCCAGGATCGACGGCGCGGATAAGAATATTATCCGATTTCAGTGTCGTCGCTAGCGCTGGCGCGAGAGTCGTCACCGCCAGTTTGGACTGTGCATAAGTCCCCATCAATCCTCCAACCTTCTCAGGATTGGGCAATTCGGCCAAGTCTAACGTCTTCTGCGAATTGACGGCGCTGGAAGAAAACAAAACTACCATGGCGGGTTTTTCCGAAGCACTGCGCATCATCTTGTCTTTCAAGCCCATCGTCAATTGATAGGGGGCGAGGACGTTCACGGCGAAATGAGATTCGAAATTCTGCTTACTGAGAATTTTCTCAGACGTTAAAACACCCGAGTTATTGTAGAGCGCGTCTACGCGTCCAGGCAAAGTACTGATAGCTTTAATAGCAAGCGCAGTTTGCGACACATCCATAAGGTCGGCGATTACCGTTTCGACCTGCAATCCTGGGTGCTCTACCAAAAGCTGCGCCTTCTGGGCGTCCGATTTTGACGCGGACCGGTTGAGCAGGAGCAGGTTCTGGCCTCCATCTGCGAGTAGTTTGGCGATCTCACGGCCGATTCCTCCGGTTGATCCTGTAATCACAGCCCAATTTGCATTGCTTATCGTCATCGCCTAAGGCCATTGAAGAAATATAGTGTGTTCAAACATGGTGCATACATACACTAAATCGAGGATGCAAGTGACAGTCTCTTCAAGTGAAGCAATTTGCGCATTTATTCCGCCCTTCTTGCGGTACTTGCGCGACGGGGTCGCCAAGGTGAATTTATCGACGGCGCGGTTTCAGACACTTCAAGCGCTTGCAGGGGGCAAGGTGCTGACGATGGTCGAACTGGCGGAGCGCTTGTCTGTCACCAAGCGCAATGTCACAACTTTGATCGACGGATTAGAAAGAAACGGATTGGCAAAGCGCAGCCCGCACCCCACGGACCGACGTTCGAAACGCGTTCAGTTGACCGAAATTGGAGAAACTGTGTTTCTGCAAGCAGCGGAAGTTCAGCGCGACCATATAGACAATTTGTTAGGTCTGCTGGAGCCGGAACAGCGGCAGACATTGGCAACTGGATTGGCACTGTTGACCGACGCTATGACGAAGAACCAGATTGAACGCTGATCCCTGCTTGAACAGAACGGCGTTCGCGCACTCTGTTGCCAGGCCAACTCTGTCCCGCACAACGGACATCACTCTGTTAACCCCCACTTGACCACGCTCTGCGAACCTGAAAGCACGGCCTGTTTAACTTTTTGTATTTCCACGGATAGAAGTTTGAGCGGCCGACGGGCATTACCGTGCTGGGTGAGATCACTTAGCCGCCGTCACCGCGAACGTCGATGTGCGTGCCAGCCTGTTTTGTTGAGACGCCCATGCCTTGCGCATGCGCAAACATGAGGTGCAGGGCGCCCGACGGAGTTGCCACCTGAACGACCCCTGAACGACTGAGCCCAAGATCATTGGCTGCGCGAAGACCTGTAGGGAAAGACAGAAAATAGACGGAACACGCGCAAACTGGAGTAATTCTCTCGCCCGGCAGACATCAGCCTTTGGACTTCGCGCCCTCCGGTTTGCAAAATTGCCGACGGTTGCGCTTTTCAATCACTCTAACTTCAATCACTCTAACAACGAGACGCGTCGCTAACGCTGCGGGCTCACACCCTATCCTCGCCTGAGCATGTTTAGCGCTCTGTCCTCATTGGTCACTAGCAAGCCCGTCGAGATTTGCTGGTCGTGATTCATCGCGCGGTACCTAAGCGGTCTAAATATATCCCCGATGGTTCGGTTGCGAGAGGCGGTAAGGCGCCTTGTTGTCAGGCGCCTTTCGGTGACTTGCAAAAAAGAGCTATACAAGGATCTCGTCAAGGAAACCCAACTCTCCGTTGGCGAGTTGAACAGTATCGATGAAATTTTCGGCTGCCCCTTGGCTGTTGAAGGCATCGGTAGAAGTGCTGCCGCCAACACCGGCGCCGCCGAATTTCACCGAAAAATCAACTTTGACGTCATTGTCATTGAGTTGGCTCAGCGCGTCATCCAAATTCCGAATTTCATCGCCACCCGGAACCTGATTGCCAATATCGACACTGGCCCCTGCATCTTCGATGAATTTGATCGCATCTGCTTCCAGCATTTCTTCAAGAAACAGTGCGAAATTCATTGCGGCACCTTCAGCCTTACTACTGACTTCACCATCGGTGTTGATATCACTATCGGCAAGTTTTGCTTCAATTTTATTGGCGTTAACATCCTTGTAGAATTTGTCATCATCACCAAAGCTGAAAATGAAGCTGCCCCCAACATTTTCCGGTCCTAGTTGAACGCGCCAATCACCCATTTGAGTCTGGAATACTCTGATGTTCTCAGCCGCGAAGTCAGATTCGAGTGCCCCGTTGTCCTTTACAGTGTCGAAGCCCCAGACGTCTTCCAAGATACCTATGTCCACTTCCTGGCGTCCCTTCACATCGGCGCCAGCCACCATAATTTTCTCATCTTTTACGAAAAAGCGGTTCGCTCCACCATTCGTAGAGCCCTTGAAAATAGTTGTCATGATTTCCCCCAATAGAATAACCCACGGTTACAACACTTTCCCTATCAGGTGCGGCCATCACCACCAATTGTCTGTTCTTATCAAAACCCTATGAAACTGACGTCGGCACTCGCCTCTGGGTTGTCACGAGTGTCTATTGCCCGATAGACGGGAATAGAGAGACACCGAAACGGCTAAAGTCGAATCACGCCGAGTTGTACCGCTAGCGCTATTGCATGGGTTGTAGACCGCGCGCCAAGACGTGAGCGCGCGCTTGCTATCTGGCGATGGATTGTAACGACGGCTCGTCCATCATGTTCCGCAATTTCGTTTGGTGTCATGCCGTTTGCAAGCTTTATCAGAACACTAGCTTCTCGCGCAGTGATCATTGAGCCATTTTTTTTCGGTCTGCGCTCTCTCAAAACAACGCCTGTATACGCCGTGGCTGCCAGTCTCAGAACATCGTCGTGCTCTCGGATAGCTGCGATAAACTCGGAGCTGGCTTGGTCTTTGCTAAAACCGAAGCCCAGAAAACTAGCAAAGGGGCGACCAGGCATGTCCACCCTGAACGTGCCATGTCCAGCAATACCGTCTTCTCGAAAATGCGCTTTGACCTTTGCGGCCCCTTCGACCAGCGCTTTAGGTGGAGCCGCCAACACGTCTTCTGCGTTTGTAAAACTCGCACCATGAGCAATTTGGCGAGCAGCAGGATCAAATTCATGCAGTCCTTTCTCATAGTATTTACAAAAACTTCGATCGAAAAAGGAGGTGGCATGATCCATGGTGATGGATACCGCATCATTTTCCGGCGCGATAACGCCAACGCCGCAGTAGTCAAAACCGCAATCGCGGACCAATTGCTCAAGTTTTGGCCACGCTGAGTCTCCGCTCGGTGATCTAACGATTTCAGACAATGTGCGTATTGCTGATTGGCTATCTCGGTATGCCTTGAGCAAGCTCCGTGTTCGCATTTGACATCCAAAAGTGTTTTTACCGCGTTGGTGAACCAGTCGAAAAAGTACAGCTCGTTATTGCAATTAGTTTCTTGAACCAAACAGTCTAAGAAGTTTTTCTATAGGTTCACCCGTGCTTCCCACGCTATCAGAACACGTTGCTAACCAGCGAAGCTGACTCAGCTTGATGCCACCCGATTTGCGGCCGCGGATGGATGTCGTGCTGGGTGCGCGTCAGATCCCCCGGTCAGCCGATATGTGGACCGAACTGCGCGATTGGCTGGAGGCGCATGAAGTGAAGGCGCCAGAGGGGTTGCCAGTGGAGCAGAGGCCTGACGTTGGTGGGAGAAAGCGGATAGGGTGGATGGCCCCTGCTCCCGGCGTTGAAATGCGCCATACTGCAGGTGTCATGATCTGCGATTGACAGGAGTCACCCCATTCACGTGACGACTGTTGGTTTGGATTTGGCCAAGAACATCTTGCATGTTCATGGCGTCACCGACGTCAGTGACGTTGCGCTCAACAGACCTTTGCGCCTGCTCAGATCGTGCGGTTCTTTCAGCGTCTTGCCCCTTGCCTTGTCGGCGTCGAGGCTTGTTCTTCCAGCCACGACTGAGCGCGAGTGCTTTCGAAGCTTGGACATACCGTCAGGTTGATGCCGCCGAAATACGTCAAACCCGGTGTGACGCGCGGGAAATCCGACGCCGCAGATGCAGAGGCGATCTGCGAGGCTGTGACGCAACCGAACATGAGGTCTGTCGAGATTAAATCTGAAGGCAGCAGGCGCTGCTATCGTTGCATCGGGCGCGAGACTTCGTGGCTCGTCAAAGGGCCCAGCCTATCAATATGATCAGGAGCCTCGCCGCAGAGTTTGGAGTGACCATCGCGCGTGGCGTTGCTCTAGCTTTCGACTTTGCGGAGCGTCCTATCTGGGGTGACGAAGACGGCCTACCAGAGGGCACCAAGGATATGCTCGAAACACTGAGCCGTCGGCTCATGGACCTGCACAACCGTTTGGAGTGGTGTGAGATAAAGATGCGCGTCACGGCTCGCTGGTGTCGTCAGGCGCAACTCCTGCAGACAATTCCGGGTATGGGCCCTGTGACAGCATCTGCCGTCGCGGCAACCATCGGGTTTGGACAAAAGTTCCGAAGCGGCCGGCAGTTTACTGCCTGATTGAGGTTCACACCGCGCAATCACTCCGGTAGTGGAAAAGGGTGATTGGGCAAAATCGCAAAGATCGGTGACAGGCATTTGCGACAGCTGCTTGTGGTTGGCATGACGTACCGCGTCGGAGCTCGCCAATCATCCAGACCGTGCCGACCCCTGGTTGGCAGACCTTCTGTAACGAAAACCAACACAGCTTGCGGCGGTCGCAGTGGCAAACAAGACAGCACAGATCAACTGGGTTGTCCGGACGAAAAATGAACTCTATCAGCCGCACGCCAACTAAGAAAAAAATGAATAACGAGATTGCAAAACCAATTATGTGACGGTGTCCCCTTCAGCCGCAAAGATCGCGACGCTCCGCCGAATGTCCGGGGCGCAATTGTCCGTAAAGCAGCTAGGAAACTGGTCTCCGTATCCCATCAGGCCCGGCGGTCATGATCGCGCAAACATGCCGGGCACAAGACCGCTTCTGAATTGGTACACGTAAACTCATTCAACTCTTGCTATGCTGGTGCCGGCCACACAAGACGTTCGGGGCGATTGCTGCGAGTTTCGGCTTTGAGCTCAAGAAAACCTCCCGGAGACATCCATTTTGTGTCATCCTAGAAACCCAGTGGCGCGCAAATGCTGCGGCACTACACATGCGTTCTTACGTCCCATGACAAACCTTGTGTAAAAAGGGCAAATCGGTACCATAACATGCGTCAAGCCAACCTGCAGCCAAGACTTCCAATTGATACATAAATCCTGGAAAAACCGTTGGCAGACAACAAAGCGGATATTGGACTTTCGGAGTTTCTTGGCGAACGGGATGACCTGCTCGCACTGGCACGTTCAATCGTCGGTCAGGCTGATATGGCCGAAGATATTGTCCAGGATAGTTGGATCAGGTGGTCGCAACATAACTACCCGGTGGAGCGCGCAAAACCATTTCTGCGTAAAATCGTTGCCAACCTCGGGCGCGACTGGTTGCGCAAGACAAAACGCGAAGCAGACGGCCTCTGCGCCGCGTCCTTGATAAGTGAGAAGGTTCCGGACACGGAACGGATCATCATCGGCCGGCAGGAGCTTCTACGTGTAATCGCAGCTCTTAAGAGCTTGCCGACGCGTACTTTCATTGCCTTCAAGATGCGTCGGCTCGACGGGGCATCCTACACAGAAATCGGCAACCAGCTAGGCGTATCCTCGGCCCGCGCCTGCCAACTGGCCACCAAAGCACTTGCCCGTATTGCAATTGAGTTGGACGATCAGGGTTAAGAACGCCCTGCCCCCAGCGTCTTTGCTATACTACGATACAGGTGTCGACGATGAAAGATGCTGACAAAGAAACCCTTTATGAAGAAGCCGCGGACCTTTTCATGCGGCTACAGGATGCACCGGACAATTGTAAAGCCAAAGCCGAACTTGGGTCTTTCCTTGCGCGCGGGCGCGACGCTCAACGCGCATATGAGAAAGTAAGCAAAGCATGGGCAGCAACTGCAAAGAAAGAAAAGTCACGGCCGGGCAACCTATCAATCGTGCTGCTCGCGGCTGGCCTAGGTCTTGCCGCCTACTTTCTGTATCCGTCGGCACGCATCTTTTTTTTGGCGGATCTCCGATCGGGATTCCAGCCGATCACGTCAGAGCTGTCTTCCGGCGATACGATCATTTTGGACGCAAAGTCTGCAATCATTGATGACACGGCTGTCGGCGCGCGTCGTGTTGAAATTCTCAAAGGAGTAGGCTTTTTCGATGTGACCCCCGACGCCCGGCCCTTCGCTGTTTCGATCGGACCCCTAGAGGTGATCGCAATTGGGACTTCCTTTGAAACGGCGATCTTGCCCTCAGGGACGTCCGTCGCTGTGGTTGAAGGTAGCGTCGAAGTGCGTTCGTCCGACGAGATCTGGCGGCTAGAGGCCGGAGATCGTCTCCATTACTCAGACTTAGCGGAAACCACCCGCGACATCGCTAATCTCGACACGATCGCCAGCTGGCGCAGCGACCAGTTTGTGGTCAATGGCATGCTGCTATCCGACGTAGTTGACATCATCGACCGAAGGCTCCCTGGCGAAACTCTGATCACCAGCCGTACTCTTTCTCGCACACCAATCACTGCGGGTTTCGACCTGAGTGACCCTGAGCAGACCCTTGAGCTACTTGCGGAAAGCCTTGGCGCGCGCGTAATCGCGGCTCCGCTGCCGGGCCGCCTGCTGTTCGCCCGATAATTTTTACTCACTCGCCCTTAATCCTGGCGGCCCTCAGACGTCTTTGCACCAACAGGGTAAAAACCGGAGATGGGGATAGATGGACTTGGCCCACCTAAAGACTGCG
>JBCCNY010000154.1:0-7325 GCA_039025595.1 Pseudomonadota bacterium
CATTCAGTCGAACCACCCCGCCATCTTATAGCAATGCCCAGACGACACCTTCCCCAACATCGTTCTCACGCACACCAAGCCGGGAACCTTTATTACTGCCCTGTGGTTGTCTTGCTCCAAGTCTCCTCGGAACGTCCCGGCGAGTGAGAGTTCAACTTACGGCATCCGCTAAGCAGCAACACCCGAGCAGGCGATCTTACCTTCTCGTGCCGCCTATTTGCGCGCTGCTCGGTTCCCGAGTGGAAAGACAGGCGCATTCCCGAGAGGTGCCGGTGAACACGCCCCTCCCGCAAGGCCTCTGCATAATCCTCAGGGCGCTACCTTTCGACCTTCGCGATCTCGAGGGCGTGGACCTCTACGAATTCGTCAATGACATCACAGCCTTCGTCGAGGCGTGACCCGCCCCCAAACCTCTGAGCACCATTCATCAACACAACCTCAGGGTGCCCCTTCGCTGCACAGCAGATCGTTCAATTCTCTGAGGACGTGGTTATCTGTGACTGCCTGACGCATCGTCGTCGCAACGATGCCAAGTATGATAGCACTATATTGTAATCCTCAGTTACCGTTCCAAACTCCAATGGAGCCGACCAGATGCGAAAACGTCTTGCCTGCTTTGCCGCATTCTCGTTTTCGTCGGGGGCCGTCGCGCAAGACACAGTTACTCCCGAGACCTATATTCGCGCGGAAGTTGATCTGTCTTTTGCCCAGTTCCAACGAAATGCCGGAAGTGATGTAAACCGCTTCTACTACATCCGGAAACCGACACCGCTTGATGCTCAGGCCGTTGTAAGGATGAACCGGGACACGCTCTACGCCGGGGCTGTCGTGGATACCGAGGGCGGCGCCACGATCACAATCCCAGAATTTCCAGATGATCGCTACTTCTCGATCCTCGTCATCGACAATGATCATTATGCTCCAGTTGTGTTCTACGAACCCGGCACTTACCAAGTCCCCGATGACACGAAGTATGTGTCACTTATCATGCGCATCCAGATCATGGACCCCAGTGACACTTCCGATCTGGCGCTTGTAAACAAGATGCAAAATGCCTTCGTTATCGAAGCGTCAAGCCACGATCTGTTCCCACAGCCTGACTGGGACGTGGCCAGCATGCTCGCTCTGCGTGCCGAATACGAACAGGCGTTCCAGCACTTCTCGCAATACGAGCCGGACTGGATGGGGCCGCGCGGTGAAGTGAATGAGGAGACCCGACATTTGGCCGTTGCGGGTGCCTGGGGTCTCTTTCCCGAGAAGGACGCTGTCTACATTAATTATACCGGTCCACCCTCTTCCGATGCCTGCTACATTGCGACCTATGAGGTGCCGCCCAACGACGCCTTCTGGTCGATCACCGTTTACGGCGCAGACGGGTTCATGGAGAGCGACACAAATATCGTCAATGACCGGAATGTGGCGCTGAACAGCGACGGCACCTTCACCGTCCATTACGGCTCTGACGATCGTTGCGGCGATCAGCCAAACCGCGTTGATATCTCAGAGGGTTGGAACTTCTTGATGCGTATCTACCGGCCGGGGCAGGCGGTGCTCGATCGGACATACACACTGCCTGACGTAAGGGAGGCAGGCCGATGACCCGAGGATGCCCCCGCATTTTTCGCCTGAATGTTCTATCCCAGTGCGACCGTGGCCGATGGTGTCGAGGTCACTCTGGAAAACTTCACGATTGCCGGGACAGACAAGCACATGTCGGAACACTCCGCGGAGCGTGATGTGAACACAATCCGGCAGTCTCGCGAACCGTCCGGCCCCGACCATCAATTCGTGATCAACGAGAAAAAGGATGTTGTACAGCCTTGCAGTGGTCGACACGATGGGTGGCGTCACGATTGCCAGTCCCGCTTGGGATAACCTTTCGATCATCCAGAGTATCGACGAGGCCAACTATTCGCTGCACGTACTCTTCGCGGGTGAAAGCGTCACTCTGAGCCATCAAGAAGGGACGGCCGGGCACAACGTCTTTCTCAATATTCGGATCGGCCTTAAGTCGACCGACGAGGCGGGGCTGGCGGAGGCGCATGCGCATCAAGACGGCTTCTCCATCGAGGCTGCGTCCTCGGCGCCTTGTGGTCCCATAACGATAGATGAGTGAGTGATCCCTACAAAGAAGGTGGCCGCTGTTTTTCTCACCAAACATCCTTGTCAGCAGCCTCCGCTGGCCAATCAAAATCATCTGGCGGCGGATACACGTTCGCACGGTCATCTGCGAATTTCACACGGGAATCTTCGAAGCAGACGGCTCTTACATAGCCACTGGCAATATCGGGCTGCTCGGGATCGGCGGATATGCAGAACGTGAAGAACCGCATAGTTGCAAAGAGAAAGAGCGTGGTTAAGCGGGGGTCAATGCGGGTGATGTCCGCTAAGCGGGACAAACCTGCCGTTTGCTGCTCATGGCCCAATGGCCGATATTCCTTCGCAACAAAGGTCATGTATCCTGCTGGCCTGTGGACTAGGAGAATCGAAAGGACATGCGCCATGAAAAGACCGTTTCTCTCTGCGCTTTTGGTTTCGGTCAGCGTGACTTCTGCTTATGCGGATACGAGGACCGCTGAAGAGGTTATAGCTAGCATCAACTCTAGTGGCTGGGCCGTCGATCCGATGGACTTTGGGATGACCGCCATGGAGTTCCAGCGCAAAGAGGCAGACCTGATTTTCATGGACATGCTGTCTCGGTCTGGATTGAACGAGTTCGTACACTTTGACGGCCTTTCGAAAGCCGCCGACAAGTGGGTCGTAACGCCGAATGCGGACACTGTTTACTCTGTTGCAGTCATTGATGCGCGTGAAGGTTTCTCGGTCGAGTTGCCTGATGTCGGCGACCGCTTCATTTCTCTGCATGTTCAAGACCAGAACCACACGTTTGTGGATTACACTTGGGAATCAGGCCTTCACGAATACGCGGGCGAAGATGTCGACACCGACTACGTTATCATTGGGGTCCGGGTTGGCACGGACGCCACCCAAGACGACCTCGATTACATAGACGACGTCCTGCAACCCGGCATGGCGATTACGGCCAACTCCGCGGTACCTTTTGAAACGGACACAACCGAAGAAGACGTGGCTGAGCTGCGCGACGCCCTCTTGGTGGAATGGGGCAATCTGCCAGACATGTTCGACTCCGTTCAGTTCGATATCAAGGATGTTTCAGATTGGGAAAAGTGGACATATGCGATTGCCGGGTCTTGGGGCCTGAGCCCTGAATCCACCGCGATGTACGCTTCTTGGGCACCGGAGGGCACTAAGGCCAATACGTGCTACACGGCGACGTTTGACGAAGTCCCTGCGGAAGCGTTCGCATCTCTCACACTGTACGACGAAGACAATTACTTAATGACAGACGAATACAACGTCGTGAGCACCAACCGTGAAGCATACCGGGCAAATGCAGATGGGAGTTTCACGATTATCTTTGGGAACGATACGTGCCGCGAAATCGCTGAGGAGCGTGATGTGAATTATGCACTTACTCCCTTTGATGGATGGCGTGCTCAAATTCGGGCATACAGCCCAGATGTCGAAGCGATGAAGGCATACACTCTGCCTGAGCTTGAGGTTTTGGACGTCCAGTAAGAAGACACCGAACTCAATACACGCGCGTTCTGTTTGCTCATTCTGTAGGCTGTCGCCCATGCATCATCCAGCTAAGCCTACATTCATCGAGCGCGCAGCATTAGTCACTTTGGGCTCAAAGCGATCATTCGCTGTGGTCTTAACAAACATCTGCTTGAGGTGGGACACATCCTTCGATGTGGGGGGCTTTTTTCCGGTGCTTCGAACTCCGAGGCGTGGTTACTCACGACACATAAAACAACACAGCTGCGACACATATTGAAAACATACTGATCCGTGAAATTCATTTATCGCGTTGAAATATCAATATTTATTATTCATACCCTGCACCCGCTTGCGCATCTCAGGTGCGCCAGAATTCTGAAAAACAAAACAGTCTCGAAATGTAGTAGGAGAGATGGCTGGGACACCACTCTTTTTTTATCTGGCTATGCTGCGGCAAGTATACGGATCTGGGTAAGCTCCGGAAAGCGCCGGCAAGGTCAATTCATTTGGTTTGCCAAACACTTCGATGCCAAAGCAGTTTCACTCATTCAACCTCAATAATGCAACGAGACGGGTCATAGACAAGCCCGGCGTAGAACAGAGGACAATCTTCAAATCAGTGAAGTGGCGATGAAAAACTGCGCAGAACCCGTGTGTGGACCTTACTACAAACAGCAGGAATATAGTGAAACCGATCCCGAATGCTTACACATCATGAAAAGTGATTTTCCTGAAAGCAGAATACCTTTGGCATCGCAGCTATTGTTGACAAGTTTTGTTGGTCTATCTACCCCATAGTGCGACTTGGGTTGGGAACATATATAAAGTCATGTCAAACACGTCGTTTTGCTTGGAAATTCAATTCGGTGGCGTAAGATGAAGAGCTGTTTTAGATGTATCATTCTGGCAGCTATCTGTTTTGGCCCGTCGGCCTTAGTCGCCCAGTCGACGCCGGACGTGTCAGTGGCAGACACCCAAATGCCATCGCTTGGCGCGCCCGATACAGAGACCTCGCAGTCAGATGTGACGCTGCCCTCGTCTGACGCGACCGCGCCACAAGCCCTGTCAACGCCTGACGCTATGTCCGCGGACAGTGTTGACACAACCGGTCCGGCGCTCGATGTGACCGATGCGGAACGCCCATCCGCGGAGCTCGGCGTTTCGGAGTTGACAACCACGTCAGACACTCAGGGGAACGCAGATAGCGCGCCCTCTGTCGACGGTCTGGACACTGGAGAGATCACATCGGATGAGCTCGGATTGGGCGGCTCACAAGTCGGATCAGACGCAATCGAAGTTCCGAGATCGGATGAGAATGACGCGGTATCGGAGGCGTTGGATGCCTCCGAACGGGCGATGGAGTTCTTGAGGAATGGTGGTCCGGCCCTTTGGGCGATTGCGGCGTTATCGGTCGTGACCCTCGCACTGATCCTCTGGAAAATATGGCGTTTGGCGCTGTTGGGCGCCTGGTCGAGAGGACAGGCCGCGCAGGCCGCTGCTGTGTTCGAGCTCAGCGGGCCCGGTCCCGCGCTCAAGCTTGTCGATCAGCGCCGAGGCATTCGCTCGCAAGTCATGGCGACAACCTTGCGCGCGCTGAGCACGATGAATGTCGACGTGGCGCGCGAAGAAACAGCGCGCGTCGCCAAACGGCGGCTGAGCGAAGCGCGCGTGGGATTAGGCGCGCTGGAATTGATTTCGACCGTCGCGCCGCTCTTGGGCCTGTTGGGGACGGTTCTGGGGATGATTGCCGCTTTCCAGGCCTTGCAGGCGGCGGGCGCACGAGCCGATCCGACCCTGCTTGCCGGCGGCATCTGGGAGGCGTTGCTGACCACGGCGGCAGGGATGGCGGTGGCAATCCCAGCCTCCGCCGCGCTGACCTGGTTTGAGGCCGTGGTTGAACGGATGCGTCAGGATATCGAGGATAACGCCACACGCCTCTTTGTCTCAACGCAAAGCGATACTCTGGCCCTCGCGGCGCAGTGAGGTCAAAGCCATGGTGCAGATCGCTCCTCCAGCTCGTCCGCGCCGCAAGCCTAGCCTGACACCGATGATCGATGTCGTGTTCTTGCTGCTGGTCTTCTTCATGCTGGCCTCTCGCTTTGGCACGGACTTCATGTTACCGTTGCCGCTCGCGTCTTCGGCGGGCTCAGACTATCGCGGCCAACCGCGTTTGGTGGAAGTGAGCCAAGACGGGGTCAGTCTCAATGGGGTGGCCACCGAAAATCTTATACTGGCCTTGTCGCCGCTGATGACCGCGCCTGATGACATGGTGATCCTGCGTGGCGACGAGGGGGCCAATGTTCAGCGCCTTGTCAGCGTGGCCGAGCAGTTGCAAGGTGCGGGCTATACCTCGCTCGTTCTCGTGGAGTAAAGCATGGATCTCAGCGAGCCACCCGCCAAACCCCGCAAAGAAGCCATCGTTCCGATGATCAACGTTGTGTTTTTGCTGCTCATCTTCTTTCTGATGACCTCGCAACTATCGCAACCCGAACCTTTCGAAGTTACACCGCCGGTCTCGTCGGTGGAGGGGGAACCAGAATCCGAGCCGGTGTTGTACGTCAATGCCGAGGGACGATTTGCCTTTGAGAGCTTGGAGGGCGAGCAGGCGATCGAAGCCTTAGCGTCCCAAAGTTCCGAGACCGACGTGATCCAGTTGCGGGCGGATGCTGAATTGGCTGCAGGGGCCTTGGCCAAGATACTGCGTGATCTTTCTGCAGCAGGGCTTGCGCGGGTCGAGCTAGTCGTGGCGGCGCCATGAAACGCGTAGCCGAAGCATTTATTTTTGCGCTCCTGGCGATCCTGGTCCATGTCGCGCTCTTTGTTGCCCGGCCCGATGCCGGTACGGAGGCTGGCGGGGCAGGCGGCGAGGCATTGGTCTCAATCGAAGCAGCGGCACCGACAGTCGTTGAGATGGTCGAGGCCTGGGAGGAACAAGCTCAACCTGTCACGCAAACCGATTTGGCGATGGATCAGCCGACGGTGCCCGATGACACACCGCCGCCGCCATCAATCGAGCTGGCCGAAGCGCCCAACGCCGAGCTACAGGTTGCCCGGATTGCGACACCGGATCGAGAGACGCTTGAACTTCAGATCGAAGAGCTGAAACGGAATCCTCTGCAAACGCAACCGCAGTTAGATACGCCGACACCTCAGGCGCCGCCGATGCAGACGACGCCTGACCTGACTGCTCCTGAGGTCGATCGGCCGGAGCTTGCGCAAGCGCAATTGGCTGCCATGCAATTGCCTCAGACCGACCCTGTTATTGTCGACACCACACCGGTGGAGCCCACCGTTTCTGAGGCCGCACCCAGCACTTCGCCGCGTCCCGAGGCGCGTCCAGATCCAGTCGAACAGGCGCGCGCGCCGCAGCCTGCGCAGGAGAAACCGCAGCCACAAAATGTGCCGAAAGCGGAGCAGACAACAGAGAGCCGTGCCGGTCAAAAAGCAGCCGGTACTGGCGGTACCAATCAGGCCGGAAGTGCGCAGGCGCGCACAGCGACGATCTCGCAAGGCCAGCTCAACCACCTCAAGGGTATCTGGGGCTCCAAGATCCGGGCCAAGATCGAGCGCGCCAAACGCTATCCCAGAGGTGAAAATGCGTCTGGAAAGGTGGCCCTGGCGCTTCGGGTCTCGCGTGCGGGCCAACTTTTGGGCGTGAGCGTGCGGAGCTCATCCGGCAGCGCCAGGCTTGATGCTGCGGCTGTCGACTCGGTCAAGCGTGCCCGCAAGTTCGCCCAAGC
>JBCCNY010000155.1:0-7230 GCA_039025595.1 Pseudomonadota bacterium
GCAAGTTTCGAGGCCTTCGTGCTCGATGACGAAATGCATGGCGCCACCTACCGCGCGCTGCGTGGGATCGAGGTCAATGACGACACGCTTGATCTGACTGCCATGCGCGAGGCGATCCTGGGCGAGGGGCATTATCTTGGCGGACAACAGACGTTGCAGGCGATGACCCGCGACTATGTCTATCCGGATCTGGCCAACCGCGATATCCCGCGCGTCTGGGCCGAAAGCGGAGCGCCGAGCGCCTGGGACGCCGCGCGGCAAAAGGCGCGAGAAATACTGGAGACGCATAAACCGACCTATCTAAATCCGGAGCAGGACGCAGCGATCCGCGACCGGTTCAACATCCTCGCGTGAGCCTGGCTAAACGGCGTCTTGCTCCTCAAGGATCCGAAACTCCGTGGCGAGCCATGGCATCATCGCCAGAGCCGGTTTGACCGCGCGTTGAGCGATCAATTGCCGCAAGAGCCCGGTCACTCTCTGGGCGACAGCCATATCGGTGAGATCTGTTGTGAAAAGGGAGAGCGAGCGTGCGAAACGGCGTCCGGGGAAGGGGGCGAGTGCGATTTGTCGGTGCCACGGCCCGGCGCGCAGATAATTCATCGGTGTTGTGATCGTCCAGCCCGCGCCTTCGGCCACAAGCCGCATCAGCGTCTGATTGCTGTCAAAAACGTGACCGTCAGGTTGGGCGTGTTTGAGGCGCCTGAGTTGCGCATCAATCTGGCGCGCCATCACCTGATCCGGGGCATAACGCAGAAAGGGCAACTCGCCTTCGCCGCGCCAGAGCGCTTCGGCATCGGGCGCGCCATTTGCCGGACGCGCCAGCACGTAAGGGTCGCGGACGAGCGGCGTCTCGCTCAGTTCTGGAGGGAGCGTTTCAGGGCAAGCCGCGACACCGATATCGATCCTTTGCTCGCGCAGAAGCGAGATGATCTCGTGGCTGGGACGCGTGAGATGGCTAAACCGACAGCGCGGCATCGCGGTGGTCAGCATGCGGGCCAATTCCGGCGCGATGTCGGCGTCAAAATCCTCGATCAGAGCGAGAGAGAGTTGTCGGGTCTCGGCCAGATCCCCCGCCCGGACCCCTGCCTCGGCCCGGCGGATCAGCTTCAACGCCGTATCGATTTGTTGCTGAAAGGCCGCGCCAGCCGGCGTCACCCGCAATGGACGGCGCCCGTGATCAAAAAGTTGCACGCCCAGGCTCTCTTCCAGTCGGCGAAGGTGGTGCGACGCGGTGCTGATCGATATACCGGTTTCCTGCGCTGCTTCCTGAACCGAGCCAGACCGAGCAATGGCGACGAAGATTTCAAGCCATTTCAGGCTCAGATCGGTCGTTTTCATAGGTGGTTTTTATCTTTATTCGATCCATTGCAATAAGATATCCTAATACTTAGTATGTACAGCGCGTTCTGTCCGCCAGCTTTATGTAGGGACTGGCTCGTGACCGAGCGCTATGCGCGTCTCTTTCCAAAGTTGAGGCAGCAGGGCGATCAGCTCACCGGCTCGTTCGACCTGCATCCCGCGCAAAGCCTCTTCTGCCGCACCAAGACGCTGTTGCAAAGCGATCGCGCCAAATGTGGCCGCGGAGCCTGCGAAATCGTGGATTTGCTCGGCGAGCTGTTCTGCTGGTCGTTCTCGCCACTCCGGCAGTTCAACGAAAAACCGCGCGGCTTCCCTATCAAACTGATCTATCATCCGACCTAGGTCGGAGTGAGACAAGGCATCGCGTAACTGTTTCATGACCTTGGGATCAACAAGGTCTGTCGCGGGTTTGCCGACGGCATTGCCGTTGAAAGTTCTCTGCGTCTTCGTAATATCGGACGCGGACGAGTTCTTTAGCGGGAACTTTTTTGTGCGACCGGCAACAACATCGCGCAGGGCGTCGCGCCTGAGAGGTTTGGCAATAATGGCCTCGGCTTCCAGATTACGCACGTGAGCGGTCGATCCATTTTCGACATGAGCCGTCAAAAACACAAGTCTGGCCTGCGCTGACAACCCGTCGCCCTTTCGAATTTGGCGCGCGGCACCGATGCCATCGAGACCCGGCATGCGCATATCCATCAAGATCAGATCGAATGTTGAGTCTTTGGCTTCTCGAACCGCGCTTTGCCCGCAAGAGGCATAGGTCACGAGGTGGCCGTCTTTTCGCAGCATCTCGCACAAGACAAAACCATTTGCGGCATTATCCTCCGCAAGAAGGATCCGGAGTTTGTCGCGCGACATATTAGTCTCCATTGACGGGACGCGCGCGACAGAGTGTGGTCGGCAGGCTTTGAGAGGAAGTCGAATCCAGAACAGGCTGCCTTCGCCCACGGTGCTCTCCACACCGACCTCGCCCTTCATGCGCGCCACGAGTTCTCGGACGATGCCAAGGCCAAGACCGGTGCCCGGAGCATCGTTATCTCGCGCCACACGCAACCGAACAAAATCATCAAAAATTCTGTCCTGATCAGCGTCAGGTATGCCAATGCCATTATCTGAAACCTGAAATTCCACCCAATCTGATCGAGGATCATCTCGCGATACCTCGATCCAGACATGCCCCTGTTTGGTGAATTTGACAGCGTTTGAAATCAGGTTGTTCAAAACCTGAAGGACCCGCGCGCGATCACCGATGGCGTAGCCGAGCTGACCGGAGAGGTGTCGCATATGAAGGTGTGTACCGCGATTCCGGGCTTCGGTCCGGTGGCTGTCCAACACTTCGTCCAGTAACTCGTCAAGATCGAAAGCATCACGAGAGAGCGACAGTTTACCAGCGCCTGCCTGCGTCAGATCGAGCGCGTCATTGGTTTGGATCAGCATTTGCTGAGCAGCCGCCTGGACAATCGTGACGTAGCTTTGCTGTTCTTGGGTCAGCTCAGTTTCATCCAAGAGATCGAGAGTGCCGACAATACCCGTCAACGGCGTGCGCATTTCGTGGCTGATCATCGCCAGAAACCGCGCTTGCGCTCTCTCGCCGGCAAGAGCCCGATCACGGGCTTCTTTCATATCCGTTTCCGCGCGCAAACGCCGGGAGATATCCCTCAGATAACAGATTACGACGGTTTCCTCGTCCTGGCGGGCGAGAGCGGCCGACATTTCAACCGGAACCAATGTGCTGTCCTGGGCTTTCATGAGTACCTTGGCGCAGCGGTTTGGCCCATTCGCACAAGACTTCATCAAAAGGGCTCCTGAAATTGCGCTGGTCTCGCCGTTTTCCTCACGGCGAAACAAGACGTCGGAGATGTTTCTGGGTGCCCCGCTGTCCTCGGTTAGGACAAAGAAGGCCGATGCCGACGAATTGGCCTGAAGAATATCGCCACTGGCATTGACAACCACGATCGCATCCAGAGCGGTATCAAGTATGGTCTTGAGCCGTCCAAGATCGGTTCTGTTGGTCCGGGCATGTCGTTTGAACGTACGGTACAGCCGCCAGAGCTTAACCGTCAGCAAAGCCAGTGTCGCGATCAGGGCCATGGCCACCAGGGCCAGGAGACGTAAACGGTCTGCAAGCGCCACGCTCACGGCTTCTGATTTCTCGGCTGCTGCTTTTAGACCCGCATCCGTTATTTGATGCACGAAACCATGCATACCGTTCAGTGATTTGAGAACCTGACCGAGTTGTGCGACCAAAATATCGGCTGGCCCATCGATCAAGGGCTTCATCTCGTCCAATGAATGAGAGACCCGCGCA
The DNA here is from genome assembly GCA_039025595.1 of Pseudomonadota bacterium. GTDB lineage: Bacteria > Pseudomonadota > Alphaproteobacteria > Rhodobacterales > Rhodobacteraceae > Roseovarius. Next base: position 3,671 of record JBCCNY010000155.1, read on the forward strand.
AGCGCCGCATCGGCGTTCGCGTCACCCGCAAATGAAGATTGTCCAGGTTCTTCGCGAAGCATTTGAATGTGTTCGTAAAAGAACTGAAAGCAGCGCAACACCTCGGTGTATTCGGGCAGCCCGCCGTAGCGAAACGCATCTGCAGCCGCCAGCAGCCTGACATGCTTCATCTCCAGTTGGGCTAACTCGTATCCCGGCCGGCTCGCCGAAGTGCTGCGTAACTCGCTCAATTGGACAAATATATGCACGGTCAGAACGGCGCATCCGACGAGAAAGGCCGACACGATTCCGACCAGAACTATAAGACCACGCGCGCTGTTGGCCTTGAAACTTCGTTTCGATATCTGGAACCGCACAGTCATTTTCTTGCAAAAACCTATCCCTTTGTCGGTGCGTGGTCTATACCGGCAAGCAGCGTCGGCGCGAGGGGGGCCGAACGCGATGAATTCGATGGCGCGCAAGTAGGTTCGAAACTGGTGTCCGAGTTCACGAATATTGGGGTATTCGAAGAAACGTGCTTAGGATTCTGCTAGCAGACGATCATGATCTCGTGCGCGGAACGCTTGCCGCTTACATGCATCGGGAAGCGAAGTTCGATGTGTATCAGGCCGCGTCTCTGAAAGAGGCATGTGACCTGTGCATGCGCGTCGGAACTTTCGATCTCGTGGTGCTCGATTTCAGAATGCCTGGCATGGAGGGGTTGAACGGTCTGGATCAGATTTCAAAGGTTTGTTCCTGTCCTGTTGCTCTAATGTCAGGGGCGGCCCCGCTCGACGTCGCCGACCGCGCCCTGAGGCAGGGGGCGGCCGGGTTTCTGCCTAAGACGCTTACGCCAGAGACCATGGTCAAGGCGCTGCACTGGATGATTGCCGGGGAGATATACCGGCCAGAAGCCGTTGTGCCACAACGTGAGAATGGCCCGAATGTTCGCCTCACAGCGCGCGAGATCGAGGTCTTGCAATGCGTTTCCGAGGGCAAACAAAACAAAGAGATTGCAGAAGACTTGGAGATCCAAGAAGTCACCGTCAAATTGCACGTGAAGGCGCTGTCGCGCAAACTGGGCGCGAAAAACCGTACGCATGCCGCGATGCTTGCCCGAGATATGGGCTTGGTCTGACGTCAGGATCGCTGGTGGCAACCATTACGCTATGCTGTTGCTTTTGGATCAACGCTTGCGTCTTCATAGCGTTGTTGCTGACCCTAATTGTCTATTTGCAAATGCCTGGACCGTCCTCGACCAGCGTCCCGATACGCCGCAGCTCGGAATCGCTGAGAAGGAGGAGCTGCAAATCCTCCATACGGCGGTAGGCCCCACGCGCAATGCCTTTGACCTGGCTTTCCGGCCCGCCCATAGCAGCGTCGACCTGCCGTGCCAGATCCCGACAGCTACGCTTGAGGCGCGCTTTTGTTCTCCAGGAGACACCGCCGAGCCACATTTCGGCATCCAGAAGGTCCCGGCACCCGTTGGCTTCAGCCATTGCCAGCCCGCGCGCGGCCTCCATATCGGCGTCAACCCAGTCCATCGGCAAGCGGTGATCTCGGTAGGTGAGGGCCGGGTTATGAGTGGCGAAACGGCCTTTTGGATTGGGAATCAGCCACAAATGCACCATCGCAAGCTGGGTACGACCATCCTTTTGCTCCAATTCGGAGCCTTGCCACCATTTGGCAATCGAACCGATCAGGGGACGCGTTTCACTGAGCGCTGCGATGATTTTGGTTGTGTCATGCACGTGCCAGATATCTCTCGATCCGGAGAAGCCTTTTGGCATCGGATCGCCCGGCGCAATGCGCACGACCCAAGCCAGCGCGACCAATTGGTTTCGGCCATCGATCGACGAGTAGACAAGATTTGACGGCTTCGTCCAGTCCAGCGCATCGCCCGTCACATAATCCGGATTGTCGGGATGTTCGAAGTGTCGGCCCATGAGCGGGGCCTCTCCGCCAAACGGTCTCCATCCCGCGCGCCTCGCTGAATTCAGGTCCGAATACCGTGACGCGTACTCAAAGGCCGACCGTAGTTCGGCCTGCAAAGCCTGGGCATAAGAGGTGTGCGGCATCCCCAGCAAACTGAGCGCAAATACGCAGATTCCAGCCAAAAATGCGTGCATATTGCATCGCAAAAAACTGTAAACGATGGATTTTTTGCAAATGAGGGTCGTGCACATACTTCTTGCTTTTGCCTCACTTTGACCGAGTTAAACCGATTGTCGCACCGTTTGGGCGCACGGCCCCTAACGCTGGACCAATAGGATCCCGCGTTTGAGGCCAATCATGCAAGTTAACGATAAGTGGACGCGATAAACGGCGAAAAAACACCAATTGCAGAGCTTGCAAGCCATGCTTCAACGGATACCGAGCGTTGCCTAGAGAGTTACGACGCGACAAAGGTCACGTGGCAATGCTGGTCGTGCACAGAACTCTGATGTTAGGCTCTCCTGCGGCGGCGACCTCCGGCGCGACCACCACGACCGCCTTCTTCTTCACCGGCCTTGGGAGGCGCCTTGTTGAACTTGATCCATTCGCCCCCATGCGGGTCATTGTTGGTCAGGAAGTTGGCGGCGCGGATGGCTTCCATTTCTTTGCCCGCGCGAAACTGTGTCGAGCCGAGACCAAAGAGCGTGCAGAAGGTTTCCTCGTCCATGTCAGGGGGAATGATCACACCAGCGGCTTCCAACTCGGCCCGCTTGGCGTCCTTGTCGACCTGTTTCACCGGCAGCGCGATCGGGTTCATGATCGCAGATGTCATGCCCGCACCCATCGCCATGGGCAGAAAGGCGTTGTTGATGCCGTGCCGGTTCGGCAGCCCGAAGGAGATGTTGGAGGCACCACAGGTCGTGTTCACGCCCAGCTCTTCACGCAAACGGCGCACAAGCGTGAAGACCTGCAATCCGGCTGTCCCCATCGCACCGATCGGCATGACCAGCGGGTCCACCACCACGTCATGGGCTGGAATGCCATGATCGGCCGCGCGTTCCACGATCATCTTGGCCACCGCAAAGCGGACATCGGGATCCTCTGAAATGCCTGTTTCATCGTTGGAGATCGCGACGACCGGCACATTGTATTTGGCGCAAAGCGGCAAGACCTTTTCCAGCTTGTCCTCTTCGCCGGTGACCGAATTGACCAGCGGACGGCCCTCGCAGGCCTCCAGGCCCGCCTGCAGCGCCTCGGGCACCGAACTGTCGATACAGAGCGGTACATCCACGATCCCCTGAACGAGCGTCACAAGCTCTTTCATCAGCGGCGGCTCGACAAAGTTGTTGTCGGCGTAACGCACATCCTCGGCCATCTTGTTCTTAAAGACCGCACCCGAATTGATGTCGAGCATGGTGGCGCCCGCCGCCACTTGCGCCCGCGCATCGGCCTCGACCATCGTGAAATCACCCTGCTCGAGCTGCTCGTTCAAGATCTTGCGGCCAGTGGGGTTGATCCGCTCGCCGATCACGCAAAAGGGTTGGTCAAACCCGATGATGGCGGTCTTGGATTTGGATTCGACGACGGTCTGGGTCATGGGTGTCTTTCTGAAAAAGGGGTCAGGCGGCCGAAGCCGGGCGGGTGGC
>JBCCNY010000156.1:0-7183 GCA_039025595.1 Pseudomonadota bacterium
AATCCGCGCCATGCCGACCAGATGGTGCGCGGCGTTGTCGGTCTGCCGAACGGTACCGGTAAGGACGTCCGTGTCGCCGTTTTTGCCCGTGGCCCCAAGGCGGACGAGGCCAAAGAGGCGGGCGCCGACATTGTCGGCGCAGAGGACCTGATGGAAACAGTTCAGGGCGGGACAATTGAGTTCGATCGTTGCATCGCCACACCGGACATGATGCCCATCGTGGGCCGTCTGGGTAAGGTTCTGGGCCCGCGCAACCTGATGCCAAACCCAAAGGTGGGCACGGTGACCATGGACGTGGCCGATGCAGTCAAAGCGGCCAAAGGCGGTGAAGTCCAGTTCAAGGTTGAGAAAGCAGGTGTCGTTCACGCCGGTATCGGCAAAGCCTCTTTCGACGAAGGCAAGCTGGTCGAGAATGTCCGCGCCTTCATCGATGCGGTGAACAAGGCCAAGCCGTCGGGCGCGAAGGGGGCCTATATGAAAAAGATTGCGCTGAGCTCGACCATGGGCCCGGGCGTGAGCATCGATATCAACGACGCCGCCGCCCAGTAATCCGCTGCGACGTTTCGGAAGTGGGCCCCGCCTCGTGCGGGGCCTTTCTTGTGTGGACTATTCGAAAGTGTAGGTGCTGTTCCGCGACTGCTCAATCAGCCTTTGAATGGTCGATCTCAGCCCAAAGAACCAAATACTGCAAGTCGCACGAATGCCGGCTACGCTGGCTCGCCACTCCCAACTTTTTTGGGTTTCGAATTGGTTTCTCAATCCTGTGCAGTGATGCTAGGCAGTCCGGGCATGAGAGGTGAGCGCGTGACGATAGAACCTTTTCTCGACTGTCGGCATATCTCAGCTTCGATAGATTTCTATACTAGAGTTCTTGATTTCGATTTGGTTGTCGCCCCCGACCCTGATCCAGAGCAATTCGCTTCACGCTACGCCGCCGTCTCACGGGGTGGCGAAATCCTCCACTTGAGCAGCCATCGCCGTGAAAATGGTGCATTCGGCGCTGCAATCTACGTCCGAGTCGACAACGTCGATGAGCTTTGCGAACAGTTCCTATCAAACGGGGTCACACTGTGCGTTCCGAGCGGTGGAACGACTCCCGTCGATCAGACTTGGGGCATGCGGGAGATCGGGTTTAGAGATCCTGATGGAAACAAGATAACTTTCGGGCAGTCTTTGACCTAAAGACCAATTAGAAAGGCAGCTGACCACTTCTTTCTTTGTCTGCATTGATGGGTGTGCGCCTTCTCGGAGCCGGTGGTGCCGAGGCAAAGAACACGCAAGCCATCCAACGCATGGCGGAGATTTCGAGACGGCCCAAGTGACTGTCTGCACGTGTCGAACAAGGGCGCAGCGTTAGCGATGCCGCGTCTTGCAGTGCCTTTGATAGAAGGAAAAAGTCAGCTTTTTTCAGCTCGCACCGAAACGAGTGGGCGTTAGCGCTTTGGCCAAGCCCACGACACTTGCTCAGCCATTGGAGCAATCGTTTCGCCTGTGTCCTTCTCAAGGCAATGTGCAAGCGCACCGTCCCCGCTCAATGCGTCTGCGAGCACCTGATTGTGTGAAACAACAATAACTTGGCTCCTTTCGGAGGCTTTCCTGATGAGGCGGGCCAGCGGCTGAATCAGATCAGGGTGCAAGCTCGTTTCGGGTTCGTTCAGAACCATCAGGCTCGGCGGTCGCGGCGTTAACAGAGCCGCCACAAGGAGCAGGTATCGCAAAGTTCCATCGGATAGCTCAGCCGTGCTCAAAGGGCGCAGAAGCCCGCGCTGTCGCATGCTCAGCACGAACATCGCGTCGTTAACATGCACGTCAATTGAACTTCCTGGAAAAGCATCAAGGATCGTCTCATCAAAAGTTGCTGGGTCGCCAATTTCCCGAATGGTCTCCACCGCGGCGGCAAGGTCCGCACCATCACTCGCGAGAATTGGTGTTCGCGTGCCGATCTGTTGCCTTCTCGCCGGGGCGTCGCGATCCGTTCGAAGCTGGTCATAAAAGCGCCAATTCCGCATGCGATCGCGCAATTGGAGCAACTCCAGCGCGTCCTTCGGATCGGCGGCGTGGGTCATCATACTATCGAACGGTGGAAGCGAAGTGGCCGTCTGGTTCCAAGAACCGCGCTCTGATCTTACCCTGACACTAGGCCCCCGACGCTCCGCAAGCACATTGGTGCGACCTAGCTGTTCGCCGATCCAGATCGTTTCCGTCTTGATCTCAGGGTCGTTGGAGAAGGCCGAGACCTCCGATGGCAGTCCAAGCTCGACGGCGTAGCCGTAGTCTTCGGACGCAATGCCAAGTTTGAGGCCGACAGGTTTGCTTCGCACAGTTCCTGTGATTGGAACCTCGCCAGACTTCATCCCGCGCGAAAGAACTTCAGGACCCGCCCACATGGTGGAACTCAAGCCTCCCTCTAATGCAAGTGTGGAAATCGCCCTGCCTTGCGCGATTTCTCCAAGCATGCGCAATGCGCGATAGAACGACGATTTTCCTGTGCCGTTGGCGCCTGTGATCACCGTCAAACGACCGAGCGGAAGCAATAGATTTCTGAGGGATCGATAGCCGGAAACAGCAACTGTCAGGATCATTTCAAATCTTCCGGCTTCGATAACGTCTCGATGAGAATGCTTATATCAGCCACAAGACAGGTTGTCCGCACTAAGAACCGAAACGGGCAATGATCGCAGAGTTGTCGGTGGCGATTTTGTTCACACAGCCGCAATTGATAAATCGGCATAGTGATCCACCTTGCACCTCTTCACCAAAGTATGAGAACGAGAGGGTCCAACATCGGCGGATGTCGGCATCCCGGTTTCGATGTGGCAAAGCCCGAACAGGCAGGACAGAACTCAACATGCGCCATCAAATTCAGCTTTTCGCGATGTTGTTGTGCCTGGGCATTGTCTGGGGATTGACCTTTTCGCTAATCAAGTTTGCCGCAGTATCCGGACTGCCCTACACGACAATCGCTTTGCTCGTGATCCTGGGCAATATGGTAATCTTCGGCACCTTCAGCGTGATCCTGACAGGCCGCCTCCGGCTGCCGTTTGACCGGGTCCTCTTCTTTGCCGGTTGTGGAATTCTGGGCTACCTTTTGCCGTTCTTCCTCGAACTCTTCGCGGTGCCGAAGCTTGGGGCAGGGACGCTCGCGCTGATGGTGTCGCTGGCGCCGATCACAACGGTTCTGCTGGCTGCCGCAACCGGGGCCGACAGGATCACTCCGCGGCGCGCCATTGGTGCTGTGCTCGGTTTCTGCGCGATCTCTCCGATTGCCCTGTCCCGGATCGACGAATTGCAGAGCGGGTTCGGCTTGGCGCTTCTGGCCGGTCTCGCTGTTCCGTTAATCTATGCCAGCTATCATGTCTTCGTTTCGAAGTACTGGCCGGACGGCTATGAACCATTTGAAGTGGCGACAGGTGAAACCATGGGGGCCATGGCCTTCATGGTTCCTCTTTACGCCATCACGATGGGGGATGCACCGATCCCGGACCAGCCAATTCACACTTATTGGGTGATCGGCGCATTGCTGTCCTTTTCCGCGCTGGAGGTCTGGCTCTATTTCAGCCTGCTTCGGAAGGGCGGCCCGGTTTTCGTGTCGCAGACCGGCTATGTCTCTGTCACGTCGGGCGTGGTCTGGGGCGCGATTCTCTTTGGTGAAGTGCTCAGCCCATGGCTGCTGGCCAGTGTGGCGATCATGATCACGGCGCTCATCCTGGTAGCCCCTGGCAAGAAAGCGGAACCAGAGGAGGCCACGCTGGCCTGAGGACGGCAAATTTTCTGCTTGGCATCGCGGTCATCAGCGCTTAAAGCGACATTTCGTGAAAGATCCGAGCTATCGGCCCTTTCGCATTTCGTCCGAGACGGTGGGTGCTGGTTGCCAGCTTAATCTCCTGCCTGAGACGGGATAGACCAGATTTCGCGCGGCTCTCTGCGAGTTTCTCTCGTTAGCCTCCGCGTCTGGCTCAGCCCGTTCGATGGACCCTTTGCTGGGTCGTAGTGACCCGGTGTGACTGAGCCGGGGGGTAACCCCCATGACTGGAGTGAAACTGTGGATAGAGCCCAGAAAGAGAAAGTGGTCGAGGAACTCGGCCAGATCTTCGAAAGCTCTGGCGTTGTTGTGGTGGCACACTACGCCGGTCTGACAGTTGCTGAGATGCAAACCCTTCGCGCCAAGGCCCGTGAGGCCGAGGCGTCGGTGCGCGTCGCAAAGAACAGGCTCGCCAAGATTGCCCTGGATGGGAAGCCATGCGCCAGCATTGCTGACTATCTGTCGGGCATGACTGTGCTGACCTTCTCCGAAGACCCGGTCGCTGCTGCGAAAGTGGCAGAGGACTTTGCCAAAGATAACAAGAAGTTTGAGATCCTTGGCGGGGCGATGGGAGAGACGGCACTGGATCGCAAAGGCGTGGAAGCCGTATCGAAAATGCCCTCGCGCGAGGAGCTTATTGCCTCGATCGTTGGTTGCCTCGGTGCACCGGCCTCCAACATCGCCGGCGCGATCGGCGCACCCGCGTCCAACATTGCGAGCATTCTTTCGACAATCGAAGAGAAGGCGGAAGCCGCTTAGGCAACCCGATGATCGGCGTGGCTGGCGACAGTGACGTTGGAACACAAATTTGGATAGAAAGAGCTGAACTATGGCTGATCTGAAGAAACTGGCAGAAGAGATCGTTGGTCTGACGCTTCTCGAAGCCCAGGAACTGAAAACCATCCTCAAGGATGAATACGGCATCGAGCCTGCAGCTGGTGGTGCTGTGATGATGGCTGGCCCGGCTGGGGATGCCGGCGGCGATGCAGGCGGCGAGGAGCAGTCGGAATTCGACGTCATCCTCAAGTCGCCGGGTGCCTCCAAGATCAACGTGATCAAAGAAGTTCGTGCGATCACTGGACTGGGCCTGAAAGAAGCCAAGGACCTTGTCGAGGCCGGTGGCAAGGCCGTGAAAGAAGGTATCGCCAAGGAAGAAGCTGAAGAGATCAAAGGCAAGCTGGAAGCAGCCGGCGCTGAGGTCGAACTCAAGTAACTCGGGTTAAGCACTCGATCTGAAAAAGGGCCGCGGTGAGCGGCCCTTTTTTTCGTTTTTAAAGGCGAGCATCTGACCTAAACCGCATTCGCTACTCTTAGATATACGATCCACAAACTCGTGCCGATGATAAGAATGAGCAGCATCCACTTAAAAATCGCCAACCACAATTTGTCATTCTGAGTAGCGCTAAGCCACTCAATCAGTGGCCGGAGAAGAATTCGCAAAAAAGTCATGGCGTGATCATTACGCCCTCTTGGTGATTTCTGCCAATCCGCGTGATTGGTCGCGCTCCCAATCGTTTTAGCGTTCGACTGATCCTTGCAGCTTCATGATCGGAACCACCTTTCGGAGTAACTCGTGCTTGGGTTGTGCGATAGATCGGCTTACGGATTTTTCTTGCCACATTTAGGGTTTGCACCGATGATGAGCAGATAAGCAGCGGGAGTGGGAAAGCCCGTTTGTGATAATCCGCATGGCGGAACGCACTAAGCCACACGCTTTTCTGCGCCCTGTATGTTGTACTTTTCTTAATCAAGCCCTAAGTGAAAGCATCCGCTGGGAGTGATGATTCGCGCCCGGCTTTTTGCGTCATAGATATATTGGGAGAGGAAAGCACCACGAATACCCCAAATCTTTCGCAGAGAGCCGCCGAACATCCACTGATACGGTCGGCGGCTTTCTAGGAAAGATTGTGATCGGGCGCGCATCTAGGGCGGGTGCGCAGGTATAGATCAACTTTTCAATCTTTGGGAGTGCGCGGCAGAAGGCCCCCCTGTCGCGGCACCGGCGCAAAGATGGAGTGCGACATCCGCATGGCAAATTCGTTCCTAGGTCAGAAACGTCTTCGTAAATATTATGGCAAAATCCGTGAAGTTCTGGACATGCCGAACCTCATCGAGGTTCAGAAATCAAGCTATGATCTCTTTTTAAAATCTGGCGACAGCGAAATTCCCGCCGATGGCGAGGGCATCAAAGGCGTGTTTCAATCGGTTTTTCCGATCAAGGATTTCAACGAGACCGCTGTGCTGGAATTTGTCAGCTACGATCTTGAAAAGCCGAAATACGATGTCGAGGAATGTATGCAGCGCGACATGACCTACAGCGCCCCGCTGAAGGTCACGCTGCGACTGATCGTGTTTGACGTGGATGAAGATACCGGAGCGAAATCGGTCAAGGATATCAAAGAACAGGACGTCTTCATGGGCGACATGCCCCTGATGACCCCGAACGGGACTTTCGTGGTGAATGGCACGGAGCGGGTGATCGTCAGCCAGATGCACCGCTCTCCAGGTGTGTTTTTCGACCATGACAAAGGCAAGACGCACAGCTCGGGCAAGCTGCTTTTTGCGTGCCGGATCATTCCGTATCGCGGGTCCTGGTTGGATTTCGAGTTTGATGCCAAAGATATTGTTTACGCGCGTATCGACCGCAGGCGGAAGCTGCCTGTCACGACCCTGCTTTATTGCCTTGGCTTGGACCAGGAAAGCATCATGGATGCGTATTATGACACGGTCGATTTCAAGCTGAAGAAAAAGGACGGTTGGGTCACAAAGTTCTTCCCCGAGCGGGTACGCGGCACACGTCCGGCTTTTGATCTGGTCGATGCGGGCTCGGGCGACGTGATTGCTGAGGCGGGAAAGAAAGTGACGCCGCGGGTGGTCAAGCAACTGATCGACGAGGGCAAAGTCACCGAGCTTCTCGTACCCTTCGATACCATCGTGGGTAGGTTTGTCGCCCGCGATATCATCAACGAGGAAACCGGCGCGATCTATGTCGAGGCCGGTGACGAACTGACATTGGAACGCGATAAGGACGGCGAGGTTACCGGGGGCACGTTGCAAGAGCTGCTTGATGCCGGCATCAGCGACATCCCTGTACTGGACATCGATAACATCAATGTCGGCCCGTACATGCGAAACACGATGGCCGCGGACAAGAACATGAACCGCGACACCGCACTTATGGATATTTACCGTGTGATGCGTCCGGGTGAGCCCCCCACCGCAGAAGCGGCCAGCGCGCTCTTCGACACGCTGTTCTTCGACTCGGAGCGTTATGATCTCTCTGCTGTCGGTCGGGTGAAAATGAACATGCGTCTGGCGCTCGAAAAGCCGGATACACAGCGTACGCTCGATCGCGAGGATATCGTGGCTTGCGTAAAGGCC
>JBCCNY010000157.1:0-7180 GCA_039025595.1 Pseudomonadota bacterium
AGTGCGCAGATAGTTCACGACGTCGCTAAAGCCCGGACCGCAATGAAGCTCGATCCATTCGCCAAGCCAAAAAGGAAGGGCGGCGGCCCGATCCGCATGTGGGCTGGCCCAGTCGAGATAGATCCATTCCGCGACGACCAGAACGGCCAGCATTTGCGCATATTGTCCCGATTGACGCGCTGTACGCATCAGCTCCTGAAAGGCGCGGGTTTCAGGTTCGGGCGTGGCTTTGTCCGGTGTCTTCAGCTCTTCGAGCGCGCGGAGGAAATAGGTGTTCTCCGGCCCGGTGATCAGCGCAAGAAATTGCGCGGCCGGGACGCTGTCCTTAAGGCTAGGGGCCGCGGCGATGGCAGAGGCGAGCAGGCGCACAAATTCGTCGATAAAAAGGTAGTCCTGCTGCAGATACCCCGCCATCTTGTCCGGCGCCAGGGTTCCGGCGGCCAGCGCGTCGGTGAACGCGTGATGCGTTGCGGCGTGCCAATCTGCGCTGTTTTGGTCCTTAAGGTCTTCCGTGGGGCGTATCATAAGCTGTTGGTCAAAGGGGCCGCAGGCCGCGCGTTACCCGTATTGCAGAAATATCAGTGGGACTGGCGCAAATAAAATTATGCGCCAGTCCGAGGCTCATTGCCGAAGACTGCCGTGCCGTCCTGTTTTTCGCGCGGCGCTTAGCCTTTGGCTGGTGCAGCGGGTTTTACGGCTGCCGGCGGCGGAGCGGCGGATGGCTTGGCGCCTGAATTCAGCGGATCGTCCTGTCGCTGAACCGAGCCTTCGAAATGGGCACCGGATTCTATTGCGATCGTTTTGTGAATGATATCGCCCTCTACCCGCGCAGTGGATGTCAACCGAACCTTGAGGCCGCGCACCCGGCCAACGATCCGACCGTTGATCACGACGTCATCGGCGATCACCTCGCCCTTGATTGTCGCGGCTTCGCCAACCGTGAGAAGGTGGGCACGAATGTCGCCTTCAATCGTGCCTTCGACTTGGACATCACCTGTGGTCTTCAGATTGCCGGTCACGTGCAGGTCGGTTGACAACACCGACGCGGGTGGTTTCGCCTTTGGTGCGGCCGCCTTGAACTCACCGGGGGACGCCTGGGGTGCCGTCTCCTTGCGCGGGTCAGGCACCGCTGGCTTCGCCGCGCTCTCCGGTTTCGGTGACGGTTCGTTGATCTTGCTTTTAGAAAACATCTCTTCCAGCCTTGATATATATCATGGGGTTGATCGGTTTGCCGCCAACGCGGATCTCGTAGTGAAGATGCGTGCCAGTGGACCGTCCAGTATTGCCCATATCACCAATCTGCTGCCCGCGCGAGACCCTTTGACCGGGCTTTACCCGGAAACGCGACAAATGCCCGTAGCGTGTCTCCATCCCGAACTCGTGCTCAACGATGACCACGCGCCCGTAGCCTGATTGCCATTCGGCTTTCTTCACAACGCCGTCGGCGGTTGCATGGATCGGTGTGCCATGTCGCGCCGCGAAGTCCACACCGTTATGCATCCGGCCCCACCGCATCCCAAACCCTGAGGTAAAGCGGTAAGCCGATTTGATCGGGAAGGCGAAAGGCGCCTTTTGTGCCGCGATCCGATAGAGGTTGATCTCGTCAAGTTGTTCGAGGATTGCGTTGGCGCGCAAACCATCTTCGGAGGGTTCGCTCCCAAGGGTCGAGAAACTCAGCGGCATGAGCGGACCACCTTGACCCGAATAGCCTCGCCGCACCGCGGACAGCAGGCTTTCGGTGCTCAAACCCGCCGCCTGAAACATCTTATCGAGCGGCTCGACCGATATGCTCATTGCCTCTTCTAGCTGGCGGAAGATTTGATCGTTCTGATCCTCCATAAGACGGATTGTTTGAGCCATCTCTCTGGCTTGGAGCAAGGCATCCTGCGCGTTGCGCTCAATCTCGTCGCGTTCGCGCGCCGTATCTGCCAAAGCGACGGACAGAATATCCAGCGTGTCGTTACCATGCACCGAGGTCAGACCATCCGCCGATGTAGGGTCGTTTGTCTGCGTCAGGGTCAATTCCAGTTCCTCGACCCGGTCGCGCGCAGCATCGCGTTCCGTCATCGAGCGGCGCAGTGTATTCTGAACGACATCGATCCCGGTCTCAAGCTCGCGTCTGCGGGTCTCCGAGATCAAAAGCTGGGTCTGCATCTCGGAAATCTGGGTCAGCGCGGATTTAAAGTGGTCCTGCGATGCCAGAGCTTCGGCTGTGCGTTGGTCGCGTTCGGCTTCCAGCGCATTCAAGCGCATTTCGTAAATACGCTGGTCGCGCTTTGCCTGTTCACGGAAGTTGCCGGATCCGATCGAGTCCATCACAAGTATCGCTGTCGCGATTATCGCCCAGGCAATGACCGACGATGCGCCTAAAAACGCGATGCATTGCGATACAGGCTTAAGACGGAGAAACCGCGTGTCGCTATCGGATTTCAGGAAGACCCGGCGTTCCGGGAAATAGCGCTCCAGCGCATGCTCCAGCTCAATCGCCCAACGTTTCCGCACGATGTCCCATATCCTCACCGTCCCATCGCAGCGTTCTGTCGTTCGCCGCTGGTTCGAGCAAGCGATGACCCTCTTGGCCAAGTCGCAAAAATGCGACCGGAGACGCCGTATGCGGTGGTGCTACACGGAGGTTTTCTGGCTGACAAGGTTTTTGACTGTGAGGAAACAAGCCGCCGCCCATTTGGGCGCAAACTGGCAAATTTTTGCCGATTGTGAGGGGGTTGGAGCGCTCTCTTCAGTCAGAAATCGGGCTCTCAGCCGCGCCCGCCAACCGCCAGTGGCCAATAGAAATCCGGGGGCAAGCCGGCCTCTGCACGCTTTTCTTCGTTGAAAGGCGGTTTCAACCCGCCATGAAAGTATCGACGTACAAGATCGTGAAACACCTCCTTGGGGTCGAGGTCGTGGCGCCCGCACAGGAAGTGAAACCACTTCGAGCCGTAGGCCACGTGAGAGACTTCCTCGGCATAAATGGTCTGGAGCGCCTCGACCGTCTGGTGCTCCTTGGCGCGTTCGAAAACTGTGATCATGCCCGGCGTGACATCGAGACCGCGCGCCTCAAGCACCATGGGCACAACGGCAAGACGGCCCATAAGGTCCGTTGCTGTATCCTCGGCGGCCCGCCACATACCGGCATGGGCATCAAGCGCGCCGTAATGCGATCCCTGCCGCTCCAGGCAGTCGCAGATCAGGTTGAAATGCTTGGATTCCTCATCTGCAGCCCGCACCCAATCGTCGTAAAACCCAAGCGGCATTGGCGTCTGCGTGAAACGCGCGATGATATCCCAATGTAGGTCCACCGCATTAAGCTCGATATGGGCCACGGCGTGTAGGATAGCCTGTCGCCCGGCTTGGGTCCCGGGTTTACGGCGGGGTACATCACGTGGATCAAGCAGTTTGGGTCGATCCGGGCGAGCCGGGCGAAGAGGTGGCTCAGACTGCCCGATCGGCAACGGCGTGCCCGCGTCGCGAGCCGCGCACCACGCCGCGGCATGAGACCGCGACAAGGCCGTTTTGGCACGCCCGTCGGCTGTGTTCAAAACTTCTGCGGCCATATCGGCCAGGCAAGCCGCGCTCAAAACTCTTTGCTCATGTCTTGGTGTTGGCGAGCGCTCACCTACAGAGCTTTCACGGCGTCCAGCACCTCTTCGGCATGGCCGGGCACTTTCACCTTGGGCCAGATCCGCACAATCGCTCCGTCGCCGCCAATCAGAACGGTGGTACGCTCGATACCCATGTATTTCTTGCCGTACATGCTCTTTTCTTTCCAGACGCCGTAGGTTTCGCAGACGTCGCTCTCTTCATCGGATAAGAGCGGGATGCCCAGTCCGTGTTTGTCGCGAAATTTATCGAGTTTTTTGACCGGATCTTTGGACAAGCCGAACACGCGCGCGCCTGCGGCGTCGAAGGCGTCTGATAGCTCCGTAAACGCGACCGCTTCTTTGGTGCATCCGCCGGTATCTGCTTTGGGATAAAAGAATAAAACCACCGGTGCTGGTCGCTGGGCAGACAGTGACACGGTGTCGCCTCCATCTCTTGGCAAGGTGAAATCAGGGGCCATTTCGGCGACATCAGGCATTTGTGAGCTCCGTCATTGAATTTCTGCGTTTGCAATTAGGCCGCTAAGCGCGAGAATAAAGACGCGTCTAGGCGCCGCTTTGGGAAAAACGGAACCGAAGCGGCCAACACGAGGGAATTCGACCGAGCTTTCATGGCAGACCCTGTCCCCTCAGATAAGCGTGGTGGTCATTTCTTCCGCTTTTGTGCCTGGAGCTCTTCCGGGCTGATTTTGCTTGCCCTGACGCTTGCTCTCGGTCTTGCGGTGCTCGCCGGCAACCGCGTGTCGGCACCCGAGTGGTTGCGTGACCGGGTGTTGGAAGAGATCAACACACGCCTCGATATCGCATCCGTTGAGGCCGGCGACGTATCCGTCAGGTTGGATCAAGGCTTGATCCCGCATTTGGGATTGCGCGACGTTGTTGTGCGCGACACGTCAGGTGAGCGTTTGGTCCAGTTCGATGACATGCAGAGCGCCGTTTCGCTGTCGGCTCTTTTGCAGGGCGCGTTGGAGCCTGTCTCGATCGAGGTCAGTGGCGTTCAGTTTCGTTTGCGACGTTTTGAGACAGGATCGGTTGGACTGACGCTTGAGGCAGGGGCGGGCGATGCTGACCGCGAGGCGGAATATCAGGGCGTGCAACTGGGAATGCACGGTGCACTGGCTGAGGTGGATGCCTGGTTGGGACACCCAAATTTGCGTGCTCTGGAACAGGTGTCGGTTGGAAACGTGACGCTGCGCTATGAAGACGCACGTGTCGGGCGGGTCTGGACGGCCGACGGCGCACGTTTGTCACTGACACGGACAGGGGATGATCTGCGCCTGCGCGGCGACGCTGCGCTTCTGAGTGGTGGGGCCAACGCCACGGCGATCGAGATGAATTTCAGCAAGCGTTTAGGCGAGACCCGCTCCGAATTGGGGGTCAGTTTCCAAGATATGCCCGCACGCGATATTGCCGGGCAAACAGCCGGTCTCGCTTGGCTCTCTGCGATAGACGCCCCGATTTCAGGCGCGTTGCGCGCTGAAGTGGACGAAACCGGCGCGTTGGGGCCGCTAAACGCAACATTGCAGATCGGGGCAGGTGCCCTTCGTCCGGCCGGAGAGGCGCGCCCCATAGGCTTTAACAGCGCGCGAACCTATTTCACCTATCGTCCCGGCGAGCAGAACATCGAGTTTTCCGAGATCTATGTGGACAGCGATTGGGTTTTGGTCGACGCCTCCGGCTCAGCGGTTTTGACTGGAATGGAGACAGGCTGGCCCGACGCGCTGGACCTTAAGTTCGAGATTTCAAACATCGTAACCAATCCGCTCGGGCTTTACCCCGAACCGATCGGTCTGGAACGCGCGCGACTGGATATGACGCTCGCGCTCGATCCGCTACATCTCGATCTGCACGGCTTGCAGATTTTTGACCTCGATGAGGTGCTGACCGTGAATGGTGAGGCCAGCGCGCAGGCGCAGGGTTGGCAGATCGCCGTGGCGGGCGACATCGCGCGCATCGCGCCTGAGCGTCTGATGGAGCTGTGGCCGGCCTCGCTTGCCCCAAAAGCGCGCCTTTGGATCGACACCAATGTGACACGCACGGAGCTTTCGAATATTCGCTTTCATATCGAGGCTCCGGCGGGGCAGGTGCCGTCGGCTTTTCTGGGTTTTGATTTTTCCGATTTCAACGCGCGCTTCATGCGAGATGTGCCGCCGATCGAGGCGGCTTTTGGTCAGGCAAGCCTGCAAGGCAAGCGCTTTGTCATTGCGGCAAAAGGCGGTCATATCACAGCCGGGCAGGGTGGTCGTATCGATATCGCGGGCACGCAGTTCGTCATTCCGAATACCGGTATCAAACGCACGCCTGCCGAAGTTCATTTGGTGGCTGCAGGACCTATTACCGCTGCGCTCTCATTTCTTGACACACGACCTTTCGGCTACATTTCGCGCGCGGGCCTGCCCATCGACCTGGCCGAGGGTCGCGCAGAGGTCGCCGGTCGCCTCGATTTCAGGATGGCGGATGATCTTGACGTCCGTGATGTCAAGTTTGAGCTGGCGGGCGGGCTCAGCGATGTTGTGACCGACCGTTTGATGCCGGGCCGCGTGCTGCAGGCGCCGCAACTTGCGCTGAACGTCACCCATGACGGGCTGGAACTGGCAGGGTCAGGACAGGTCGGAGACGTGCCCTTCGAGGGACGATACGACATGCGCTTCAGCCCCGATCAGGACCCCGAAAGCGCCATGGGACAGGTGCGTGGTAAGGTCGAAATTTCCGATCGGTTTATCGATGAATTTGGCATCGTCCTGCCGCCCGGTACGTTCCAGGGTGAAGGTCATGCTGATCTCGAAATTGATCTGGCCCGCGACGTGCCGGCCCGTTTGCGCCTGCAGTCCGATCTGGCGGGGATCGCCCTGCGGATTGACCCGCTGAATTGGCAGAAGCCAGCAGACGTAACAGGTCTTCTGCAAGTGACCGGGCGTTTGGGCGCGCCGCCCGAAATCGATCTGATCGAGATCGAGGCCTCCGGTTTGAGCGCCAGCGGCGCGCTCAGTCTTCGCGCAGATGGCACACTGGAGCTTGCGGCCTTTGATCGGCTCACCGTCGGAGATTGGCTGGACGTGCCGGTCGAACTCGTCGGACGCGGGCGTGGCATCCCGCCTCTGATCCGCGTTCGAGGCGGCGAGGTCGACCTTAGCCGTGCGCAGCTGGGTCAGAATGGTGGTGGTGGTGAGGGCGGGCCAGTGTCGCTCCAGCTCGATCGGTTGGTGATCACGGACACGCTGGTCCTGAATGGCTTTCGCGCCGAGATTGCCCCCGGTCGCGGCGCGTCCGGACCCTTCAGCGGCGCATTGAATGGCCTGGCACCGATTACTGGCCAGATGATCGCTCAGGATGGCCGCTCTGCGTTTCAGATCCGGTCAGAAAATGCCGGGGCCTTTTTCGCGGCGACCGGGCTGATCCGGCAGGCGCGCAATGGTGCGGTGGATTTGTCCATTGTTCCGGGCGCGCAAGAGGGCGTTTGGGAAGGCACGCTCACCGCGCGCGGCGGCATGCGCTTGAAAGATGCGCCGACTATGGCAGCGCTTCTCAATGCGGTCACGGTTGTGGGCCTTCTGGAACAGCTGGGGGGCGAGGGCATCCAT
>JBCCNY010000158.1:0-7172 GCA_039025595.1 Pseudomonadota bacterium
TATTTTTCGATTCTTTTTAGAGGTGCCACGTGAAAATCGTATTGAACGAGTGGCGATTTGATAGCCAGACGCGCCGCGCGGACAGAGGCAATGAGCACTGCATTTTATCGCCACGCGCGGCAAAAGTGCTGGTAGAACTCGCCGAAGCCAGCGGAGCGGTTTTGTCTCGCCAGGACTTGTTGGATCGGGTCTGGCCTAGTGTTGTTGTAACCGATGAGAGCCTGACCAAGGTTATCTCGGAAATTCGTCAAAAACTGCAAGATCGGTCGATTGTCGAGACGATCTCAAAGGGCGGGTATCGTCTCAATCTGCGGCAGTCAGACCTTTTAGCTCCTGCGATTATCGATGGCTCAAGCCTCGAACATTGCGAAGACCATCTTGAGGCGCATGCGCTGTGCCACGAGGCCCGCGCTCAAATCGTGCTCTGCGGACCCGGAGCCCTGAACCGGTCCGAGGAACTGACAGCCAGAGCGGTTGAGCTGGCGCCGGGCTGCGCGACAGTGCGTGCGGAACGCGCCATTGCGCTTGTGAGATCGCACACCTACTGGTCCGAGGGCAGAGACTTTCGTGATTTTGCAATGGCAGAGGCCCATCATGCAGTGGATTTGCAAGCCGATCTGGGGCTCGCCCATTCCGCGCTTGGTTATGCTCAGACCTTACAGGGCCAATGGAACGCCGCCGAGCTGTCGCATTCAAGAGCGGTGCGCCTCGCCCCGAACGATCCAATGGTTCTGCACAATGCCGGCTGGTACCTGATGTATCGCGGCAAAATTGGTGCTGCGGTCAGCTATTTTGAACAGATGAGCGAACGCGAAGCACTGAACATCAAAGGCTATGCCGTGGCGGCTCAACTTTGCCACGAGCGCGACTCGAAAAGGGCGAAGCGAAACGCGCGGCTCGCCTTGGACCGGGCGCGCATGCGTCTTCAAGCGGATCCTTCCGACCATCGCGCGACGACCGCTGCTGCGTCTCTCATTGCCATTCTGGGGGATCACGACTCAACCTTTTCGGCCTTGGAGCAAGTTGACGTCGCCGGAAGCCCGCAGGCGATTTATCACGCCAAGGCCATGGCATATATAGGCGAACATGATCGTGCATGGCGCTATCTCGAAGAGCTCTTTGATCATGGCTGGCGCGATGTTTTCTGGCTGACGAGCGATCCATCCTTCTCGGAATTTCGCAATGACCGCAGATACGAGTCGCTTAAACTGGGGCTTTTGGCGGCCTGACGCGACTTTCAGAATAGTTTCAGGCTTTATTCAGGATTTGCATCTCGCAACGGTCTAGGTCGTCTCCACCGGCGGGTCATTCAGGTTCGCCGACGATGACCACGGAGGCACCCTTGCAACTCTCGCTCACTTGCGTCCGACGCAAACCTGCGCGGCCCGGCATAACCGGCTCCGCGTCCACCGGTACCTTCTCACGCTCCGGCTGAAGGGTACCGCTCCGGCGGGACAGGCGCCGAAATGACCAGCCCTAATCAGCTCAACACGGATTGAGGCTGTCAGTGCCGTCTTTGGCCATCACCGAACAAAACGCGAGCGTCGTGCCCGGCGCGTCTCTCGCAATTCATAGAACTCTAGGAACAATAATAATGACCACGCAAACACATACATCTTCTGAAAATGGCGTCGATATCGGAGCAATTCTGGAGGCCCGCACAGCTCTGGGAGACAATCCAGAAGCCGGGCAGTTCGTCTGGCGGGCCGCCTGCGAATGGATCGACGGGATTCACAGCCGCTCTACGATCGAAGGGTTTTTTGGGCTCGGCGAAGAGCTGAAACACGACCGTACCTTCACGATTGACGCAGACCACCCGCCTCAATTCGCAGCAGCCGACCTGGGCGCAACGCCTGTTGAAATCGTTCTGAGCGCTCTGGCCAGCTGTCTGACAGGCGGCGTTGCCTCGATCGCCGCAAACCGCGGCATCCACCTGAATTCGGCCAAAGCCATTGTAGAGGGCGATATGGATCTGGCGGGCGTGATGGGCATCGATCCCAGTATCCGCAACGGGTTCAACGACATCCGCGTGCGCTTTGAAATCGATGCCGATGCGACCGAGGACGAGATCGCGGCGCTGGTCGCTCAATCTCAAAAACGCTCGGCTGTGTTCGACATCATCACAAACCCGGGATCGGTCAAGGTTGAGGCCAAGAAAGTCAACCAAACCAACGGGTCCTGAGAAGGTCAATTAGAATGCAGAAATCCGCAACCACGCACAAGTCATTCATGGATATGACGCGCGCGGTCCTACTCATCTGGCGCTATCGCCTGTCCCTATCAGCCTGGCGGCGTCGCGCCAGACATCGCAGGGATTTATGGGCGCTTTACGGGGCGGAGGACCGCATTCTCAGGGATGTCGGCATAACGCGCGAAGAGATCAGGGAACGGATGAAACGCTCTGATCTGTTGCCCTGAGAGACAATTAGAAATTCTGGTTGCCGGGCTGAACCTGGCAACCGGGCACATAAAATTCATTCAGAAACATTGGTCTGCCCGGCAAATCCGGGAAAGAACGAAAGTTACATCATGCAAGTCACAACTGTAGTTATCATTGGCGCGGGACATACAGGCCTTGCGATGAGCCGCGCCCTTTCTAAGGCGTCGATTGACCATGTCGTGATCGACCGGGGCAGGCCGGGACACGCCTGGCGCTCGCAACGATGGGATAGTCTGAAGACACTGACGCCCAACTGGGCAAACGGATTGCCGGGGATGCCCTACAAAGGCTCTGATCCCGACGGCTTCATGCCAGCGGGCGCGTTTGCAAGCCAGATCGAACGGTATGCGGATTACATCGCCGCCCCGCTGCAAACCGGCACCCGTGTGGAGCGCGTTCGTTTTCTGTCTGATCGCTATTTCGTGGAAACGTCACAAGGCCCGATCGTGTGTGAAGCTGTGGTGATCGCCACTGGCGCTGCGTCCCGCGCGCATGTCCCGGTCTTTGCCGATCAGTTGCCCAGTCGGGTCACGCAGATCACGCCCGACAGCTATAAATCGCCTGCTGATCTGCCAAATGGCAACGTTCTTGTGGTTGGCGCCTCTGCGACTGGGGTCCAACTTGCGCGTGAATTGCAGCTTTCCGGTCGACAAGTGACGCTGAGCGTCGGCAACCATGTCAGAATGCCGCGCAAGTACCGTGGCAAGGATATCGAGTATTGGCTGGACCGGTGTGGCATCTATGACGAGCGCGCGAAAGACATACCGGAAGTGTCCCGCGCGCGCCTTGTGCCATCGCCTCAACTCATTGGCGACGACGAGATAGACCTCAATGCACTGCAGCGTCTTGGTGTCGATATCGTGGGTCGCCTGTCGGCGGTACGCGATGGTGAAGCGTTGTTCTCCGGCGGGCTGTCAAACGTCATCACTGCGGCTGATCTCAAAATGGAACGGCTGCTGGACCGGATCGATACGTTTATCCAGCACAGCAATAACTTCCATACGGATCATGCGCCGGATCGACCCCCCCGGACGGTAGAGCCAAAAACGCCCCGTTTGTCTCAAAACATGGTGGGTGGAAGCATTGCATCTGTGGTGTGGGCGACAGGATTTCGACCAGATCATTCCTGGCTAGACATACCGGTTTTCGATCGGCGCGGCCTGATCCGTCACACATCCGGTGTCTGTCCAGTACCCGGCCTTTTTGTCCTGGGGCTACCCATTCTGAGGCGTCGGCGGTCGCAGCACATCTCAGGCGCGGGCTCGGATACACGCGCTCTTTCCCAGCAAATTCGCAAGCATCTCGATATGCGCCGTGCCGCGTGACGCGAGAATTGGATCACATCATGAATATCAAAGTTGAACCCACAGACAAAAGTGCACGGCGCGCCCCTCGAAACGTCGACGCGCCCTTGGGTCCTTTACCCTCTGTTCTGTCGACCATCGGCAAAACACCAGTCGTGCGCCTTGCAAAACTGGCCCCGAAGACTGTCGACGTCTTCGCCAAGCTTGAAGCCTTCAATCCGATGGGATCGGTCAAAGACCGGATCGCCTTGGCGATGATCGAGGCGGCAGAGCGCTCCGGCGCGCTGAAACCGGGACAAACCGTCATCGAGGCGACCAGCGGCAATACCGGGATCGGATTGGCGATGGTTTGTGCACGCAAAGGCTATCCGCTTGTCATCGTGATGGCGGAGAGCTTCAGCGTCGAACGTCGCAAGCTGTTGCGGTTCTTGGGTGCGAAGGTTGTTTTGACCCCGGCGGCCGGTCGCGGCACGGAAATGTTTCGTGCGGCCGAATATCTGGCTGAAAAATATGGCTGGTTTTTCTGCCGCCAATTTGAGAATCAGGCAAATGCGGACATTCATGCAGACACAACCGCTCAGGAAATCCTGCAGGATTTCGACGCAACCGGCCTCGATTACTGGGTTTCTGGCTTTGGTACCGGCGGGACACTGAACGGTGTGGGGCGCGCGTTGAAACTGGCGCGTCCGGCGACCAAGATCGTTGTGGTTGAACCCGAGAATTCGCAGATCCTGAACAGCGAAATCGCCCAGCAACGTCGTGCGGATGGGGCCGCAGCGCGCAGCCACCCCAGTGCGCGCGCACACCCTATCCAGGGCTGGTCACCGGATTTTGTGCCCAAACTCGCAGGCGACGCGGCAGCTGCCAATCTCATCGATATCTTTCAGCCCGTCACAGGCGCTGATGCGCTTCGGACGACCAGACATATGGCTCAGCTCGAAGGTATCTTCTGTGGGATCAGTGGGGGTGCGACGGTCGCAGCGGCCCTAGAGTTGGCAAAGACCGCGCCGGATGGCGCAAAGATACTCGCGATGGTGCCGGACACTGGAGAGCGCTATATGTCAACGCCGCTTTTCCACCAGATCGCGGCAGATATGGATGACGAGGAACAGGCCATCGCTGACCTGATCCCTGCCCGACCCCCGAGCCCCTCGCGCCCGAAATCACACCTTCCTATTAGCGCGGTCGCCAGTGATTTTGTTCAGGAGATCATCCATGACCCGAAAACACCGGTTGTCATGTTCGGATTCGAATGGTGTGAGTTCTGCTGGTCTGTTCGGCGTCTCTTTGAGGATGCACACATTCCCTTTCGATCTATCGATGTGGACAGTTCCACTTATCGGAAAAACGATTGGGGTGGCGATGTGCTGCGCGCTTTGTTCGACTATACGAAGCTGCGCACCGTCCCACAGATTTTCATGGGCGGCGACTTGGTCGGCGGTGCCACTGATGTCTTGCTGGAAGCCAGAAGCCGAGCGCTGACAGACCGGTTAGCAGAGCTTCCGACACCAATTCGGTCAAAACCTGTTCATGATCCGTTGGGATACCTGCCTTCATGGTCCAAGCGACCCGAGATCAACAACCCGCATCAGCAGATTGATCAGACGCAACCATGACCTACATTAGCCGATCGCCTGCCCGTGAGACGGTGTATTTGGACCGCCCAATCTGGCATGCCCTCAGAACGAGGCAACACCATCTGTGTCTGTCGAGCGGAGAAGCGGTGATGTTCCGGCCCGAGGTTTCTCACTTCGGGGCCACCGGATCCAGCGGTGACGGGGATGTCGAGGGATTTGTAAAGCTTGTCAATCAGAGTATCGGCGGTGTGGCCGTGATGCAGACAGAGCCGTTCGAGCCGCCTTCCGCGTTGCGTTCTACCTCCCGTGCCGAAGGTTTGCAGATGGTGCTCCAAACCCTACCAAAGCGAAGACTGGCGCCTTCGATATGCGCTCTAAGCACTGTGGATGTTCCGGAAATGCTCCGATTGGTGGCTTTGACGGAGCCCGGGCCCTTTCGAGTGAGAACCGGAACGCTGGGCAGCTATCTGGGCGTGCGGCACCAAGGTCGACTGATCGCCATGGCCGGAGAGCGGCTCAAAGTTCCGGGCTTTACAGAAATCAGCGCTGTCTGCGTTCATCCCGACCATCGTGGGTCCGGCTTGGCACGGGCCCTCGTGACGGCCCTGATCAACCTGATCTTGTCACGCAGCGAGACACCGATGCTCCATCTCTATCGTGACAATCATCCTGCACGCTCGCTTTATGAGAGCCTCGGGTTTCAGCTACGCGCACCCGTGTACATTGAAGTTATGGAAAGCACTCGTGCCAAGGCTAAACTTGACGAGAAAAATACGTCACAGCCATCCTTGGATATCATGGCAGGCCGACATGATTGAGTTAACTCCACCCCTTCGTCTGGCCACGGAAGCTGATGCAACGCAACTCGCTGATCTGGTGAACTTTGCCGGAGAAGGAATGCCGCTCCATCTCTGGAAAGGTCTTGCTCAAGCCGGGGAAGACCCATGGATCATTGGCCGCGACCGGCAGGCCGCCAAGGCTCGGGACGGACAGATCGTTGTCGTGGATCAGGGAAAAGGGGCCATCGCCGGTCTGACCGGCTATGAGATCGGGTCGGAGCCAGAACCGATTGGCTCTGGTTTTCCTGCCCTGTTCCGCCCCCTTCAGGAACTTGAAAATGAAGCGCTGGAAACCTGGTATGTCAATGTGCTCGCCTGCTATCCGGCACACCGAAGCAGAGGGCACGGCACAGGCCTTTTGCGCGTTGCAGAAGCGATCTGCCGTGCGGCCGGTCTTTCCCGTCTCAGCATCATCGTGGCGAGCAACAATACCGGCGCGCGGCGTCTCTATGAACGGGTGGGTTATATCAAAACCGCCTCCAGGCCCTGCATCAAAGAGGATTGGGAGACAGAGATGGAAAGCTGGGACCTGATGATCAAGTCGTTGTAAACAGAATCGAGACGCAGAGCAGTGAACCCAAACCAGCCTTTCGATTTGCTTAGCTGGAATCATACTTTAAGAAAGTTCTTTAACTTATTGTAATTCTATAATTATATAAGAACCTATGTGGATTTCAGGTTGCCAAGCCCAGCCTGTTAGAGGCAAGATGCTCTCGATCTCTTCTCTCTCGCGGCATCAGGATACAATCATGACCATTAAGCCAAGACTCTACGGGTTCGATGGGTCGACCTATGTGCGAACCGTGAAAATGGTGCTCAAAGACAAGGGTCTCGATTTCGATCAGGAGCAGGTCAATGTGCTGGAAGGCCAACCGCGACAACCAGAGCATCTGGCCAGGCACCCTTTCGGCAAGGTCCCCGTGCTCGATATCGATGGCATCCGTATACGGGAAACCGATGCAATCTGCCGCTATCTCGAAGACACGCGCCCAAACCCTGCCCTGATCCCCAA
>JBCCNY010000159.1:0-7140 GCA_039025595.1 Pseudomonadota bacterium
AAAGA
Organism: Pseudomonadota bacterium; assembly: GCA_039025595.1. GTDB lineage: Bacteria > Pseudomonadota > Alphaproteobacteria > Rhodobacterales > Rhodobacteraceae > Roseovarius. The sequence goes on from JBCCNY010000159.1 coordinate 6, forward strand.
AGCGTGAGCGAGAGCAAAGGCTCGCGCCAAAAGTCGCGGCCGAGTAAGACCTCACACAGTTCAAAGTCCTGTCTCCGGTTTTCATCGGGGACAGACTGAAACTGTCGGAAGGTTTCGTTCGATGATACAAACGCACTGAGCTACACGGTTCGACCGGGCCAAGCTAATGGTTGGTGCATGATTGGGCTGTTTTCCACTGGTTTGACAGTTTCCGGGACCGGTGACCGATAGCCCAATGGACTGTTTAGTCTCCTGGTGTTGCGGTGGTTCCTTCGTTGCTCAATCAGGATTTAAACCTCGCGCTGGGTATAAAAGGTCTCACCTTTGAGCAGTTCATCTCAAGCGCACTCGTTGAAACTTTCGCAATATCCATTCTCGCCAGGTGATCCAAACTTTTGGTAAACAGTCTATGCGCCAATAGGTGCAATCCAGTCCCGAACGACATCTGCAATGAACTCAAGGCTGTTGGCTGACGTCTCCGGGCGGCGTGGTTGATGCAGCCAGATTGCCAACCCGCGCTCTTAGCGAACCAGCCCAATAATGGACATTTGACTAGTGATAACTGCTCTGTTGCTAGAAGCCTTGAATGGCGCATTTCGCTAGTGACGTATTAGCGCCACGGGCTCTTCGTGTTCATCCGGCGAAGTGATTTTGAAAAGAGTCTTCCTTCGCTGACTTCATCGCCTCAATTCGTGGAACACAGGTAGAAGCGTGCCAGATGGAACGCGCGGAGTTCGGCCTTTTGGATGGCGGCAGCCCCTTCAGCGATTTCCCATATTGCTTCTTTTCATCCACGCCGATCATTCCGTCGCCACTGGCAAGAACAGAACGAACTGAAAGGTAATCCTTCGGCCACTTTTAGAGTTTGAACTGTGTTGTCTTGATTAGATGCAAGCGTCAGGAATCAGCGAAGTAGACGTGTTCGTGGATCGAAAGATAAACGAATTCAAAACCATTGAGTGAAAGCTCTAATTCTCGCGCGGTTGTCAGACCTTGTCCCTCTCGCTCAACACCGCTTTGGACAGGTTCTCGCCATGGACTTATCTCTATAAATCAAGAGCTTCATTCCGAAATTCTGTCCTTGCGTCGTATGGTTCAGGTAGCGGTATGGCAAAGGTGAGCGGGCCAGTCTTCGGCAGAAAGAGATCGTCGTCCTTGATTTTCAGACCCGCGCTGAAAGCATCAGCCAACACGTCTCTGTCGTAACACATGAAACAGGCGACCTTCGGAAAATCCGCGACCGATCGAACCACTCGCGCGACTTCCACGGCTTGCATGGCCTCCAAGCGATCAAGGTCGTGAAAAACAACCACGAAACCAATATCTATGGCATGAATTCTGTGGATGATTTGTGCCTTCATTTCGGTTGACGACGGCCTATGAAGACGCGGCGGAGATTGCTTTTGGGCGATTGTCAACCTGCCTCAAGTTACGGTTTCTTTGACAATACCGATCGGTCTGATTGAGGTGCTGCGATCCTGATTGAGGCGGTTGAAGACGTCGTAATGGACGGCGGCGAATGTCTGCACGCGTCGCACTCGGTAGCACGCTTTGATCCACTGCCTTGCGACCATAGCGGCGTCGGGCTTTGCGCGGTTGCAATCACTTCCATGGTGAACGGACGGCACATCCATTTTGAGTCCCGCAGCAGTCTGTGCTGATTTCGTGAGAACCATTGCCAAGAAATGCTATTCCGGGGCGGGCGAAACCCACGGGATTGCGACCGAAACATGCGGAACTATCACGCGATAGGCCATGCGATGGAAAGTGTCCCTGTCACGGAGGATAAGATGGTGGCGTTTCGACCGAAGTACATTACATTTGACTGCTACGGGACACTGACGCGCACCGGCACGGATGACATGACGCGAGCCATTTATTTGGAACGCGTCGGAGTGGATCACATTGGTGAATTTTACCGAATTTTTAACATATACCGCATGGATGAAGTGTTGGGGGCTTGGAAACCCTACAAAGACATTCTGTGCAACGCGCTTGAACGCACCTGCAAACGGTGGGGCATTCCGTTCGACGAAGAGGAGGGCCTGCGGTTTTATGAAGCGGTGCCAGATGCGGGCCCTCATTCAGATGTGCCCGAACCTCTGGCGCGGGTCGCAAACGACTTTCCGCTCGTCATCTTGTCGAATGCCGCCAATGCGCAGATCCAAGACAATGTTGAAAAGCTGGGCGCGCCGTTTCACGCGGTTTATACTGCAGAGCAGGCGCAGGCCTACAAGCCACGTTTACAGGCATTTGAATACATGTTTGAGGAGCTAGGCTGCGCGCCTGAGGACGTGATGCATGTCTCCGCCAGCATGCGTTACGATATGATGGCCGCCCATGATATCGGTATTCAGGCCAAGGTCTTCGTCAAGCGCGGCTATGAACAGCCCAATCACCAATTCGGCCTCCTCGAGATTGACGACATCGGTGGTCTACCAGCGGTTTTGGGACTCTAGAGAAGTGTTAGGAGGAACCGGGTGAAGCTTGATCCCTATTGGCTTGACAGCGCGCGTCGCTTTTCCGCGACAGAACAGCAAGCCGTCGACGGCGAAGTCGATGTCGCCGTCATCGGAGGAGGCTTCACCGGTCTCTCAGCAGCACTTTCACTGGCCCGGGCCGGCACTCAAGTTGCGGTGCTTGAGGCTGGCCAGCTGGCGTCGGATGCGTCCGGTCGCAACGGCGGGCACGTCAACAACGGCCTGTCTCATAATTTCATCGGCGTGGTGAAGAAATATGGTCTGGAGCGGGCAAGTGCGATGTACAAAGCCTATGATGATGCCGTCGAAACGGTAGAGCGTGTCGTTACGGAAGAGAACATCGACTGTGATTTTCGTCGCAGCGGAAAGATCAAACTTGCAGCCAAACCAAAGCACTATGATAGCCTCGCGCGCAACGCTGACGCGCTGGTCAAGGGCGTGGATACGGACGTAGAATTGTTGCCCAAAGACAAAGCAGCCGAACAAATTGGCTCGGAGCAGTTTCACGGCGGCCTTTTGCAACGGCGCAGCGCCATGATGCATATGGGGCGGTTCGGGGCAGGGCTGGCCGAAGCGGCGCAGCGGGCCGGGGCCCTGCTGCACCAAAACGCAGCTGTCACGCAGGTCTCACGGGACGCCGACGCAAAGTGGAAGGTTGTCACCGCGCGTGGCACGCTGCGCGCGGCTGAGGTTTTCCTCGCAACCGGCGCATCCACCACCAAAGTTTTCAGCCATTTCCGCCGCCGCATCGTGCCAGTCGGAAGTTACGTCATCGCCACCGAGCCGCTCAATGAGACTGGACATAATAGCGTGATGCCCGCTCGCAGAACCGCCACAACGACGAAGAACGTTGGGAATTACTTCCGATTGTCCGACGATAACCGCCTGATCTTCGGTGGGCGCGCCAGTTTTTCCATTTCCAGCCCCAGAACCGACGCCCGCAGCAAGCCGATCCTCGAGAAAAGCATGCTGAAGGTTTTCCCACAGCTCAAGGGTGTCCGCATCGACTATTGCTGGGGTGGGCTCATCGACATCACCGCAGATCGTCTGCCCCGCGCGGGCTGCCACGACGGCATTTTTTTTGCCATGGGCTACAGTGGGCACGGCGCACAGATGTCGGTGCATATGGGAAAACTCATGGCCGATACCATTTTGGGCAAGACGGTGGACAACCCGTTTGCTGATCTCAATTGGCCCGTCATCCCAGGCCATTTCGGGGCACCGTGGTTCCTTCCGCTGGTCGGGGCATACTACCGTACTCTTGATGTGATCCGGTAAATATGGGTTCGGTAAAGATCTGAGGGCACCTTGTGACAACGGCAAAGAGTACCATTGTAAAAGACCGCGTCACCGTGGGCACCATGGCGTCCGGGCGAAACGTTTCGGTGCCCTACATGATCCATTGTGGCGCCGCTGACGGCCCTTGCCTGTGGATCAATGCCGCCGTCCACGGCGATGAAATCAATGGCGTCATCGCAGCCATCGAGTTTTTCAAATACCTTGAGGCTTTGAGCATTGCCGGCTGCGTCATTGTCACGCCGGTCGCCAACGTACTGGCCCTCGAAGAGCGGCGCAAGACGACACTGCATGATGGCTTGGACATGGATCAGACATTTCCGGGCCGTCCTGACGGGTTCGCTACCGAACGCGTCGCGCACGCGCTGTTTCGAGATTTCGGTACGACGGCAGATGTGATCGTCAATCTGCATACGCTCGGCACGGCCTATGACGCGGAGCCATACGCCGTTTACAAACAACACGTGGACCATGATGAAAATGACCTGTTAAAACGCATTTCTTGCTTTGAGCCAACGGTCGCGTGCCGCATGCCGGTCAACGATGCGCCTGGCGAACTGCGTGGCAACATCGCTGGGGCCTTGGATTATCAGGGTCTTCTCAGTGGTGCCCAGGCCTTCATGATTGAACTCGGGGCGGGTGGCCGTCTCGAACGACCTGCGATTTCGTCTGGCGTGGACGGATTGATCCGGCTTGCCTCCGATCTTGGCATTTTAAAAGGTCGGGACGTCGATACTGGTGAGCGTGCCATCAAACTCGTCAAAGTCACCGCCAGAGAGCATGTCCTCGCCCATGCCGGCGGATTCTATGACGCACAGGCGCGTCCCGGGACAGTTCTGCCGGCAGGGGAGCCTTTTGGCGTGACACGCGACGTTTTCGGCGACGTGGTCGACCAACGCTGTCTGGATGAACCGTGCTGGGTGATCGCCAATCGTCGAGATCCGGTGGTACACACAGGTGACCGGATGGCGTTTGTCGCGACCGCCTGGGAAGATGTGGAGATTGTCGGCTAAACTGCGAAAGATCAGCCCCATGAACACAGAGAAATTCTACAACACCGAGAAATTCTACATAAATGGCGCCTGGACTGACCCGGTAGCACGAAATCCAGTGTCCGTCATCAACCCGGCAACGGAGGACCCTTTCGCAATCGTCAGCGATGGCAGCCCAGAGGACGCAGAGCGCGCAATTCATGCAGCCAAAGCCGCGTTCCCTGCGTTTTGTCGAACCTCAAAGGCCGACCGTATTGACCTGCTGCGCGCTTTTCAGTCGGAGTTTGAAAAGCGCGAGGATGCCATCGCCCAAGCTATTTCGCAGGAAATGGGCGCGCCTATCGATGCGGCGCTTGCGTTTCATACACGGGCTTTCGGTTATGAACGCCTGACCGAGACGATTGCGGCGCTGGAGGAGTGGCCAGAGGTCGAAATCTCGCCGCGCAGTGGCGCGAGGATCCTCCACCAACCCATCGGTGTCTGCGCTCTGATTACACCATGGAACTACCCCATCAACCAGATTGCGCAGAAGGTGTTTCCGGCCCTCGCGACAGGTTGCACCATGGTTCTAAAGCCCAGTATCGAAGCGCCGCTCGATGCGATCATCCTGGCAGAGTGCATTCATGATGCCGGATATCCCAAAGGTGTCTTCAACCTGATCCAAGGGTCCGGCAGCGATGTCGGGCAGATCCTGGCCAGCCATCCGGATGTTGACATGGTCTCACTCACCGGATCGGTCCGCGCCGGCGTTGCCGTTTCCCACGCGGCTGCTTCCACCGTCAAACGCGTCTCGCTTGAACTCGGCGGCAAATCCCCGAACTTGATTTTTGCCGATGGGGACGTGGCAAAAGGCGTGGATTGGGGCGTCCGGCGCGTCATGGCCAATAGCGGGCAGACCTGTGGCGCCCCAACCCGCATGCTTGTGGAAGACAGCATCTATGACGAGGCCGTACGCCTTGCCACAGAGATAGGCAACGCGATCCAAACGGGTGACCCGGTCCAACCCGGCGATCACATCGGACCGCTGGCGAACGAGGCGCAGTTTCACCGCGTTCAGAGCTACATTCAGAAGGGCATAGATGAAGGCGCACGGCTTATCGTCGGGGGGGCGGGCCGCCCGGAAAGTCACAATCGCGGTTTCTATGCGCGGCCGACGATTTTTGCCGATGTAGATAAAGATATGGTCATCGCGCGCGAAGAGATCTTCGGCCCTGTTGTTTCAATTCTTCGCTTTAAGGACGAGGAGGACGCGCTGTGCATCGCCAATGACAGCGATTACGGCCTCACAGGGCACATCTTCTCAAATGATCCCGATCGGCAGGATCGCGTGTCTCGCGCCTTGCGCGTGGGCGTGGTGGGAATCAACGGCGCGGTTGCCGGGCGAGACACACCGTTTGGCGGGTGCAAACTCTCTGGAAACGGACGAGAGGGCAGCCGTTGGGGCCTTGAGGAATTCTCTGAGGTCAAGGCCATTGCCGTCTGAGGTGGCATTCCCGCGTGGGTTAACCGGCATGCTGGGTGCTTCCAAGCGCGGCATAATCTTTTGACGCCGCTGCAGCTTTGATAGAAACCACCGCGCAATACGACAGATACTCAAAAAAAGTTGCGACCGCCCTTCCGGGCCACGTTCTGGCGAACCTGCTGAATACCATGACCAACGAACCGTACACATTTCTCGATCCGCAAGACGAAAAAAACCTGTCTCTTGATACGGATCGCATGAAGGTCGGCGCATTTGAGGCACATCTGACGCCGCTTAGCGCCGCGGATGTGAAACAGCTGCACGAGTTATCGGTGAACGTCTTTTGGCCCCATCGGGATCGGGATCTCGCTCTCTTTCTTGAGGTCGGATCAGGTTACATGGCGCGTGATCAGATTGGCCGACCTCTAGGGTCGGCGATGTATTTTCCCTGTGGCGATGATTTCGCGATGATCGGTATGATGATGACCGCCCCTCGGCTGCAGAGTCGCGGCACCGGGCGCTGGCTTTTGCATCACGTGATGCGCGACTGCGCGGCACGCGATTTGAGGCTCAGTGCCACGCGCTCTGGCTACTGGCTTTATGAATCTTCGGGTTTTCTGCCTGTCGCGACAATCCGGCGCCATCAGGGGATCGTTCGTTCTGTCTACCGGCCGGATAAGATTGCGGGCGTTACCCTGCGACGTGGGACATTGGTTGACAAGGCTGCGATTGCGGCGCTGGATCGCATCGGTTTTGGAGCAGATCGTCAGACAATCCTCGACCGGCTATGGGAAAAGTCCACATCTGTGGTCGCGAAACGTGCGGGAAGCATCGTGGGATATGCGTTTTTTCGCAATTTCGGCAGAGGCACCGTTATCGGGCCCGTAGTGGCCGACAGTGATGAG
>JBCCNY010000160.1:0-7139 GCA_039025595.1 Pseudomonadota bacterium
AGGCCCAACCTCAGCATCGCGCGGCCGCCGCGCAAGGCCGTGGCCGCATCCGAGGCGGCATCCAGCAAGTCACCCGCTCCCATGCCCCGAAAACAGGCATTGGCCGCTGCAAGCAGATCGCCGCTCGTATCGGCAAGCGTGCCATCTAGGTCAAACACAATTGTTGGCTTCAAGTCGGTCTCCTGCTGCAAAGCTTCACCGGTTACCTTCACTGGCGACATTTCGCCCAGCACTGACATATGCTGCAATCAGAATTTACAGACCGGGTCCTTGCGCGGTGCGTAAAGCCCGATAGAACGGTGCCGTCTGGAAGGAAAGAGAAACCGCATGAGCCTTGCGCTGATTGTCCTGGCCGCTGGCCAAGGCACGAGGATGAAGTCTGATCTGCCCAAGGTGCTGCACAAAATCGGCGGTGCATCCCTGATGCAGCATGCGCTGCGAGCGGGCGCGTCGCTTGAACCTGAACGCATCATTCTTGTGACGGGGCATGGCGCTGAGCAGGTCGAGGAGATCGCGCTTGCGCTTGATCCCGAGATTGAATTTGCGCGACAGAGCCAGCAAAAGGGCACGGGTCACGCCGTCGCGCAAGCTGCCCCCCTGCTGGCCGATTTCGAGGGCGATGTCGCGGTGCTCTATGCCGACACACCCTTTATCACTTCAGAAACTCTGGCGCGTCTGAAAGCTGCGCGGGGGTCACATGACATTGGGGTGCTGGGGTTCGAGGCACTCGATCCCGGGCGCTATGGTCGCCTGGTGATGAAGGGTGACAGCCTGGAAAAAATCGTTGAATATAAAGAGGCGGACGCCGCCACACGCGCCATCACCTTTTGCAATTCCGGGATCATGGTGGCCCCTGCCCGCCTGCTCTTTGCCCTGATCGACGCGCTCTGTCCCGACAATGCGGCAGGCGAATACTATCTTACCGATGTCATCGAACGCGCCCGCGCCGAAGGTCTATCCGTTACGGCTGTGTCCTGCTCCGAAGACGAGACATTGGGCGTGAATTCGCGCGCTGAACTCGCGCAGGCCGAAGCTATTTTTCAGCATCGAGCCCGCGCTGCGGCGATGGCCGCCGGTGTGACCATGACCGCACCTGACACTGTTTACCTGTCACATGATACACGTCTCGGGCGTGACATCATCGTGGAGCCGCACGTTGTTTTCGGTCCCGGCGTCCAAGTCGATGATGGGACGTTTATCCGGTCATTTTCGCATCTGGAAGGCTGCGATATCGGCAAAAACGCAGTCATTGGCCCTTATGCCCGATTGCGCCCTGGCGCAAGCTTGGGCGATGCGGCCCGGATCGGCAACTTCGTCGAACTCAAGAATGCCGATATCGGCGCGGGCGCAAAAGTCAATCACCTCAGCTATGTGGGCGACGCGCGCGTGGGTTCTCGGGCCAATATCGGGGCAGGCACGATCACTTGTAATTATGACGGCGTCAACAAGCACCATACCGATATCGGAGCCAATGCATTTATCGGGTCGAACACGATGCTGGTCGCTCCCGTAAGCGTCGGTCGAGGCGCTTTGACGGCGTCAGGTTCGGTGATCACCAAAGACGTGCCAGACGAGGCACTCGCCATCGCGCGCGCTCGTCAGGACAACAAACCCGGTCTTGCGCGCAGGTTTTTCGAAGCCCTGCGCAGCCGCAAGGTCAAGAGCAAGAAAAAACAGGCAGAATGAGGCAGAATTATGTGCGGAATCGTTGGTGTGCTGGGCAAGCACGAAGTGGCGCCGCTTCTTGTGGAAGCGCTCAAGCGACTGGAATACCGCGGCTATGACAGCGCGGGTATAGCCACCCTGAACGGCGCGCATCTCGAACGTCGCCGCACGGTGGGTAAGCTCGTTCATCTGTCCGACCTGCTCACGCATGAGCCTCTGCCCGGCAAGGCGGGTATTGGTCATACCCGGTGGGCGACCCATGGTGCCCCGAGTGTGATCAACGCGCATCCCCATCGATCCGGACCGGTGGCGGTCGTGCATAACGGCATTATCGAGAACTATCGTGATTTGCGCGCAGAACTCACCGTACGTGGCATCGCGCATGAAACCGATACAGACACCGAAACCATCGCTCTTTTGGTCAATAGCAAGGTACAGGACGGCCTGAGCCCAGAAGAGGCCGCGCGGCAAACGATCGAGAAGCTCGAAGGCGCCTATGCCTTGTGTTTTCTGTTCGAAGGCCACGACGACTTGATGATCGCCACGCGCAAAGGCAGCCCGCTTGCCATAGGCTACGGCGAGGGCGAAATGTTCGTGGGCTCAGATGCGATTGCTCTCGCGCCGATGACGAACCGGATCACCTATCTCGAAGAAGGCGATACCGCGATCCTGACGCGTCAAACGGCGCGGATACTGGATGCGAGCGGGACCTTGGCCAACCGCGCCATCCGCGAAATCAAGCTTGACGCGACCCGGGTCGACAAAGCAGGCCACAAGCATTTTATGGCCAAGGAAATCGCCGAACAGCCTCGCGTCATCGGAGATGCCCTGCGCCACTATATGTCCGAGGACGGCGCCTCGCTCACCTTTGACGATCCGACGCTCGACTTCTCCGGGTGTGACCGCCTGCTTCTTGTCGCCTGTGGCACCGCCTTTTACGCTTGCCTTACGGCAAAATACTGGTTCGAACAGGTGTCAGGCCTGCCCGTGGACGTGGATGTCGCCTCGGAATTCCGCTACCGCGCCCCCCCCATACCGGACCGCACGGTCGCGATTTTCGTCAGTCAATCCGGGGAGACGGCCGATACGCTGGCCGCCCTGCGGTTTTGCAAAGACCGTGCGGCCAATGTCTTGGCCATAATCAACGTTGAGGAAAGCTCGATTGCACGCGAAAGTGATCTGGCCCTTCCGATCCATGCCGGCGTCGAGATTGGTGTCGCTTCGACCAAAGCGTTCACATGTCAGTTGGTCGTTCTGCTTCTTCTGGCGCTAAAGGCCGCGGCGGACAGAGAACAGCTGTCATCAGACGAGTTAGCTGATATTTTGTCGAAGTTGCGCGGCGTGCCGTCCACGATCAACAACGTGCTTGAATCAAATGCTGATTTCGAACGCGCCGCGCTTCGCCTGTCGCATTCCGACAACGCACTCTTTCTAGGGCGCGGCCTGATGTATCCACTTGCATTGGAAGGCGCTCTTAAACTAAAGGAAATCAGCTATATACACGCTGAAGCTTATGCTTCAGGTGAACTTAAACATGGGCCGATTGCGCTGGTGGATGAAAACATGCCGGTTGTTGTCATGGCGCCCTGCGATGCGCTTTTCGACAAGACAGTTTCGAATATCCAAGAGGTTATGGCGCGCGGAGCCAAGGTCGTCCTTGTCACAGACCCCGAAGGCGCGGCTGCCGCGGGCGAAAACGCCTGGACCACCCTTGTTCTGCCCAAAGTGGACGCGCTTTTGACACCGATCATTTACGCCTTACCCGCGCAACTCTTGGCGTATCACACCGCCACAGCGAAAGGCACCGATGTGGATCAGCCGCGCAACCTCGCAAAGTCGGTTACCGTGGAATAGGACGCTTTCAATGCACGGCTTTGCTTTCGCAAGCATTTCATGCGTTTCTAAATTGTTAAAAGTTGCTTGCCCGATCAGGGCGGGATGAATACGTTGTTTCCGATGAACGCCAAGCTTACCGATCCTTTTGAACGCGACATAAGCTACTTGCGCATTTCCGTCACCGACAGGTGCGACTTTCGCTGCTTGTATTGCATGTCGGAAAACATGACGTTTCTACCGAAAAAGGAATTGCTGACGCTCGAAGAACTCGACCGTGTCTGCAGCACCTTTATCGGGATGGGCGTGGAAAAGTTGCGCATCACCGGAGGCGAGCCGCTTGTGCGGCGCAATATCATGCAGTTTTTTAACGCCATGTCGCGCCATCTGGAGAGCGGTGCGTTGAAGGAGTTGACGCTGACGACCAATGGCTCACAACTTGAACGGTTCGCCGATGTGCTGGCCGCGGCGGGTGTGAGACGGGTCAACATCTCGCTCGATACGTTGGATGAGGCCAAGTTTGCCGAGATCACCCGATGGGGCCGCCTGCCGCAAGTTTTGCGCGGCATAGACGCCGCACAGCGCGCCGGTCTGCGGGTCAAAATCAATACCGTGGCGCTCAAAGGGTTCAACGAAGATGAACTCAATGCGCTGGTGGAATGGTGCGCCGCGCGCGACATGGACATCACCTTCATCGAGGTGATGCCAATGGGCGATATCGGCAACGAAAACCGGCTGGACCAGTTCTGGAAACTCACGGATCTGCGCGCACGACTATCCGAGGAGTATACGCTAAGCAATCTCGCCGAGCGGACCGGCGGTCCCGCGCGATATGTACGATTGGAAGAGACCGGGCAGAAGGTGGGTTTTATCACACCGCTCAGCCACAACTTCTGCGAAAGCTGTAACCGGGTGCGCATGACCTGCACAGGTGACTTGTTCATGTGTCTGGGTCAGGAAGACAAGGCAGATTTGCGCGCCGCCCTACGCAATTACCCGCATGACGATGCGCCGCTGGAGACTGCGATCCGCGAGGCGATATCGCGCAAACCAAAGGGCCACGATTTTGACTATGACCGCCAAAAGGTGAAGGGTCGAATGTCGCGGCATATGAGCCATACCGGCGGATGACATCGCCCGGCCGAGCGCCGCCGCTGATACGCATATACAGCACCTTGGCCGACCTTGCAGCCCCTTTGACGTATCGCAAAGTCACGGCGAAACTCTCGGGTTTGGGCACAGCAACAGAACGTCTGCCGGAACGTCGGGGCGTCGCCACACGGGCGCGACCCGATACGGCACTATTGTGGTGCCACGCGGCCTCCGTTGGGGAAAGCCTGTCGGTGCTACCGCTGATCCAAAGCCTGTCAAAATCGGCGCCTGGCCTCAGTTTTCTGATCACCTCTGGCACCCAAACCTCGGCTGAAATCCTATCTAGGCGTCTCCCCCCGCGTACACAGCATCAATTTGCCCCATTGGATAGTCGCGGGTACCTCCGACGCTTCTTGGACCACTGGCGGCCGAATGCGGCGGTTTTCGTTGAGAGCGAGCTGTGGCCCAACATGCTGCGCGAAACCCGGGCCCGTGGCGCGAAAATGGCGCTCGTGAATGCTCGTATCTCCGACCGTTCTGTAAATAACTGGAAGCGGTTCCAACACTCTGCGGAACACCTCTTGCGCCATTTCGACATGATCCATTGCCAGGATGATCGAACCGCCGCGCATCTGCATGACCTGGGGCTGGCGCACGCAGAACGCGGCGTCAACCTCAAATCACTGGCCGGTCCCCTGCCGTATGATTCCGCCGTTTTGACGAAGCTTCGCAAGATCACTGGCGCGCGTCCGCTCTGGCTTGCTGCGTCCACGCATCCCGGCGAAGATGAGATCGCGCTCGATGTTCACTGCAAGATCTTAAGGGCCTATCCTGACGCGCTTTTGATCCTCGTTCCGCGCCATCCGGAACGGGCCGGTGCCATCAAAGCGCTGATCGAAGACGCGGATCAGAGCGTCGCGCAGAGATCCACTGGCGATCTTCCCGGCCCCGAACATACAGCTTATCTGGCCGATACTCTGGGAGAGATGGGCCTTTGGTATAACTTGAGCCCAGTCACACTGCTCTGCGGGTCGTTCACGGATGTCGGCGGGCATAACCCCTTCGAGCCCGCACAGGCCGGTTCTTTCGTTCTTCACGGGCCAAATTATGCCAATTTCGAACTGGCTTATCGCGATCTGGACGCCGCAGGTGCAGGTCGAAACCTCTCAACCGCTTCGCAGATCGCTGACGCACTGAAAGAGATGTTTGGCTCGCGAGACATCACGCGGAGGCAACAAGAAGCGGCGCGCCGTTTCGCATCCCAAAACACAGACGGTCTGGAAAGCCTGTCGGCGAGCCTTTTCAAGGCACTTCAGCTGCGATAGGACGCGCCGAATAACAATTGAGGCGCGGCTTTGCCCGAACTTGTGGTCACCAATTTCAATCGCAACTTCACCGGTGTCTCTTCAACGACAGCGAGCGTGCTGCGCCAGCAGGTTGGTCAGTACGATCTGGTTCTCGCGGGACGACCGCTGCCGGGCTGTCCAACACCAGTTTCGCGCCAGACCGCTACCCGTTTGAGCCGCTCGCCGGTAAACGGACGCCCTTTCACGATCTGGCATGTCCGGCGCAACACCGAAATGCGCGCAGCTCTCTGGGCGCGAGACATTCTGCGCCTGCCAATCAAGATCGTTTTCACATCTGCCGCGCGACACCGGCACTCGGCTTTTCCGCGATTTCTGATCTCGCGCATGGATGCCGTTGTCGCAACCACGCAGGAAGCGGCGGATCTGGTGCCGAATGTCTTCAGAGTTGTGCCCCACGGTGTGGACACGGAGGTCTTCACTCCCGCAAAAGACCGCGCCGCGGCCTGGGCGGCCACTGGCTTTCCTGGCAAACGTGGCATCGCCACGATGGGCCGTATCAGACCGGCCAAGGGCACCGACCGTTTTGTCGAGGTGATGCTGCGCTTGCTGCCTCAGCACGACGATGTCACTGCGGTCATCACCGGACGCGCTATGCCCAAGCACCAGAATTTTCTGACAGAGTTGAAGACCAAAGTGGCGCAAGCAGGGCTATCAGAGCGCATCCTATTTGCAGGTGAACTGCCGGTCGAAAAAATGCATGGCTTCCTAAGCGGGCTCAGCCTGATGCTGCATTTGCCCCGCTATGAACCTTTCGGCGTAACCCCGCTGGAAGCTTTGGCAAGCGGGGTACCATTTATCGCCACAGAGACCGGTGGTCAGTACCGCGAGCTGACTTGTGAGGGCCGCACCGGGCTGATTGTCGAGGAAGACGATATCGAGGCCACAGTCGCGGCGGCCTCAGGATTGCTCACCTCGCCGGACCGGCACGCGGACATGGCGAAAGCCGCCCGAGAGGCCGCTCTGACCCGGTTCAGTATTGCCCACGAAGCCGCTGGGATCGCCGACGTTTACGAGCGGGTATGGCGAGGAGAGCCCGCGCCACGCTGAGTGTTTTGATGCTTGCAACTGCAGGGCGACGGGATAGGATACTGGGTCAAATAACGGGGTCAGATCATGGCGCCAGATCATGGGGATGGGCGCAGTGCAGCATTACGAATACAAGATCACGCCAGCCCCAACGCG
>JBCCNY010000161.1:0-7110 GCA_039025595.1 Pseudomonadota bacterium
CTCAGTTAACTCATCTGGCATGAGGTTGTGCTGCGTCCGGAAGCGTCCGGATGTCGCCGATACATCAGTCACGCCCAAAGCGGAGAGGGGTGTCGCCCCAGATGCCATTGATCACCCAAAGCGCGGAGCCCACAGGGCTAACCACATCCATCGACGGGTTGGAGCGTCAGCTTGCGGATATGCGTCGCGAATTGGAGCAGATGTATGAACGGATCAAAGCAGGGGATTTCGGCGAGTTGAAAAACGCGATGAAGGCCACCACCGAAATACGGCAATGGCTCAAGATTGCGATCGAGGCGGAGGCGCAACTTGCCACACGAGAAAAGCGGGAGCTTGGGCTCCATAAATCCTGGGGGCTCGACCTTTCCAGTGCGCAGGACGCCATCGAATATCGATTGGCTCGTCTCCGACGGTCCCGAGACGCAGAGCGAGTTTCTGTCTAGTCTAAAAGAGGGAGAGATCCTGGCGCTCCCCTATCTTTTCGAGTTCTGGGCGCTGGATCATCAATTGCCGCCTGCTGGTGACTGGACGACCTGGGTCGTGATGGGTGGCCGCGGGGCAGGAAAGACACGCGCAGGGTCAGAATGGGTCCGCTCTATGGTTGAGGGCGCGCGTCCCTTGGATCCGGGTCGGGCCCGCAGGATTGCGCTGATCGGTGAAACGATCGATCAGGTCCGTGAGGTCATGATTTTCGGGGAAAGCGGCATCATGGCGTGTTCTCCACCGGATCGTCGCCCGCAATGGCAGGTCACGCGCAAGCAGCTGCTTTGGCCCAATGGCGCTGTGGCGCAGGTCTTTTCGGCCCATGAACCCGAAAGCCTGCGCGGTCCGCAATTCGATGCAGCTTGGGTCGATGAACTGGCGAAATGGAAAAAAGCCGGTGACACCTGGGATATGCTCCAGTTTGGATTGCGCCTGGGCGATCATCCGCAAGTCTGCGTGACGACAACGCCGCGTAATGTTGGCGTTCTGAAAGAAATTCTGGAGCGCGACAGCACAGTCGTGACGCATGCGCCAACCGAGGCGAACAGAGCCTACCTTGCGCAGTCTTTTTTGGACGAGGTGCGAGCGCGTTATGCCGGGACGGTTCTCGGACGACAGGAACTGGACGGGGTGCTGGTCGACGAGGTCGAAGGTGCGCTTTGGGTTCCATCGCGTCTTGAGGCCTGCCGGATCAAGGATATCCCCGAACTAGATCGGATCGTCGTGGCAATTGACCCGCCGGTGACCGGCAAGGCCGGATCGGATGAATGCGGGATCGTGGTCGCCGGAGCGCGCACCCAAGGCCCGGTGCAGGATTGGCAAGCGGTGGTTCTGGCTGATGAAAGCGTCTCGGCCGCGTCTCCCACGACTTGGGCGAGTGCTGCGATTCGGGCCATGGAAAAATATGGTGCGGATTGCCTCGTGGCTGAGGTTAATCAGGGTGGCGATATGGTGGGTGAAGTCATTCGCCAGATTGATCCGCTTGTGCCTTTTAAAGCCGTGCATGCCAGTCGAGGTAAATCCGCGCGGGCCGAACCGGTCGCCGCGCTTTATGAGCAGGGTCGGGTGCGCCATAGCGCAGTGATGGAAGAGTTGGAGGATCAGATGTGCGCGATGACGCTGCGCGGTTTTGAGGGGCGGGGCAGCCCGGACAGAGTCGATGCTTTGGTCTGGGCTTTGACAGAATTGATGATCGTTCCGGCTGCAAAATGGCGCCGCCCGAGGGTGCGTACGGTCTGCTAAACTTTTCCTAGAACTTTAGACGTCTGATGCCCTGCAAGCAGAACGCGAAACGGGACACGCGGTCCGGACGGCAAGGCGACCAATCAAGGAGTGCCACGAAAATGATACTGGATTTCTTCCGGCAGAGCAGTCCCGATCAGGCGGTACCTGAACAGAAGGCCAGCGCTACAAGTCGGCTCGCCGGTTGGCAGGCAGGCGGCCGCGTTGTCTGGAGTCCCCGCGATACAACCAGCCTGACCCGGAACGGTTTTGCCGGCAATCCGGTTGGGTTTCGGTGTGTGAAGATGGTGGCAGAAGCTGCAGCCTCGTTGCCGCTTGTCCTGCAGGATGAGACGACCCGCTTTGCCACCCATCCCTTGATTGACCTGATGCGGTCGCCGAATCCGTTGCAGGGCCGGGCAGAACTGCTCGAGGCGCTTTTCGGTCAGTTGCTGCTCACAGGAAATGCTTATGTTGAGGCGGTCGGTGGCACGGCGGGTCAGCTGCCGCTGGAATTGCATGTTTTGCGCTCCGATCGCATGAGTATCGTGCCCGGTGCGGATGGCTGGCCTGTCGCTTTTGACTATGCTGTTGGCGGGCGCAAACATCGGTTTTCCGCCGCGGACGGTCTGTCCCCGATCTGTCATCTGAAGAGTTTTCACCCGCTTGACGACCATTATGGTCTGTCGCCTCTGCAGGCGGCGGCCCAGGCTATCGATGTGCACAATAGTGCCTCACGCTGGTCCAAGGCGCTCTTGGATAATGCCGCCCGACCAAGCGGCGCCATCGTTTTCAAGGGCGTGGATGGTCAGGGCAGCCTTTCCAATGATCAATATGACAGGCTGGTTGAGGAGATGGAGAGCCATCATCAGGGCGCGCGCAATGCCGGACGCCCGATGCTTCTCGAAGGTGGGCTGGATTGGAAGCCAATGGGCTTCAGCCCGTCTGACATGGAATTTCAGAAATCCAAGGAAGCCGCGTCGCGTGAGATCGCGCTGGCCTTTGGGGTGCCGCCGATGCTGTTGGGCATACCCGGCGATGCGACTTATGCGAATTATCAAGAAGCCAACCGCGCATTCTACCGATTGACAGTATTGCCCCTGGTCGCCCGCGTTGCAGCAAGCTTGGCGGATTGGCTGGCCGATTTCAGCGACGAGCAGCTGGAGCTGCGCCCGGATCTCGATCAAGTTTCTGCCTTGTCTGTTGAGCGCGATGCGCAATGGGCTCGAGTTTCCACGGCGGAGTTTCTGACAAACGCCGAAAAGCGCGCGCTTCTTGGGCTGCCTCCGGTCGAGGAGGGATCATGACCGAAATCATGGAACCGAAGTCGAAGAGCGAAGCCTACGCCTCGTTCGATGGGACGCTGGCGATGTTTCGGCACGTTGAAAAACGCCTGACCTCGCTTGAGCTGTCGATCGCGACTTTTGAGACAGAACGCGCGGTGAGCGAAGAACGCCAGAAGTTCATGGAAATGCGGTTCAACCATATCGACCGGCGGCTTGAAAAGATCGACGGCCATATTTCACGGCTCATCTGGGCCATTATTGCATCGATTGTGGGCGGGATCGTTCACGGATTGCTGACCAACGGATTGTTCGCGCCATGACGTCAAAGACAAGAATATCAGGAGATCTGACATGACATCTGATTGTGAACTAGAGCGCAAATTTTGCCGCTTCGACGATGATCTTTGTGTGACTGACGGCGTGGTGATCGAAGGGTATGCGAGCCGGTTTGGCGATGTCGATCGCAGCGGCGACATTGTCCAGAAAGGTGCCTATGCAGCGAGCCTGAAAAAGCTGCAGGCGGAGCAACGACAGGTCAAAATGCTGTGGCAGCACGATCCGGCGCAACCGATTGGCGTCTGGGACGAAGTCCGCGAGGATGCGACCGGTCTTTACGTGAAGGGGCGTCTGCTGGAGGGCGTGGCGAGGGCTCGCGAAGCGGCGACGCTGATTTCAGAAAAAGCGATCGACGGTTTGTCGATCGGCTATCGCACGGTGCGCGCCTCAAAGGATGATAAGGGCCAGCGGCTCTTGAAGGAACTGGAGCTTTGGGAAGTGTCTCTGGTGACCTTTCCGATGCTGTCCAGTGCGCGGGTTGCGGCCAAGCAAGATGATCTTGCGCGCGACATGATCCGCGAATTGGCGTCGGTTATCGAGACCGCGCGTCAGGAGATGGCGGACATGTAGAGACCGCGACAACCCTCAACCCACAGGACCAATGAGATGAGCAACACCGAGACCAATTCTCGGCCCGGGGAAGATGTGTCTCCGGTGCACGAGGTGAAAACTGCCATGGCGGGTTTCATGAACGACTTCAGAGGCTTTCGGGCCGATTTTCAACAAAGACTTCAACAACAGGAAGACAAGATGAGCATGATCGAACGCAAATCCTCCGGGCTGAAACGCCCTGTTCTGGCGCAGGTCGCGGAGACCGATGCCCCCCACCAGAAAGCGTTTGATATGTATCTGCGCTCTGGCGATGACGATGCGTTGCGTGGTCTCGAGCTTGAGGGCAAAGCGCTGAATACAGCCGTGGCTGCGGACGGCGGGTACCTAGTGGACCCGGAAACCTCTGCATCGATTATGAGCGTGCTGAATTCTGCCGCCTCGATCCGGTCAATCGCCAATGTGGTGCAGGTTGAATCAACGTCTTTCGATGTGCTGGTTGATCACACCGATGTCGGCCATGGCTGGGCCACCGAAACAGGGACGATTTCTGAGAGCGCTACACCCTCACTGGATCGTATCGCGATTCCCTTGCACGAGTTGAGTGCTTTGCCGAGAGCATCCCAGCGGCTGCTGGATGACAGCGCTTTTGACGTTGAGGCCTGGCTCGCGGGCCGGATTGCCGACAAGTTTGCCCGCGCTGAGGCGATGGCCTTCATCTCAGGCGACGGCGCTGACAAGCCGACGGGTTTTCTGACCTATGCAACGGTTCCCAACGAAACCTGGAACTGGGGCAACCTTGGCTATGTCGCGACGGGGGCAGATGGCGCATTTTCGGATGCGGATGCGATTGTCGATCTGACTTATGCGTTGGGCGCGCGCTATCGGGCCAATGGCAGTTTTGTTATGAACTCGAAGACGGCTGGCGCGGTGCGTAAGCTCAAGGACGCAGATGGCCGGTTCTTGTGGTCGGATGGCTTGGCCGCGGGCGAGCCGGCGCGTCTGATGGGCTATCCGGTGGTGATTGCCGAAGACATGCCGGATGTTGCGACCGATGCCTTCGCGATCGCGTTTGGTGATTTCAGCGCCGGTTACACTGTCGCGGAACGCCCGGACATGCGCATCCTGCGCGATCCGTTTTCCGCCAAGCCTCATGTTTTGTTCTACGCCACCAAGCGCGTGGGCGGTGATGTCAGCGACTTTGCAGCGATCAAACTGCTGAAATTCGGCCTCTCGTAAGCGAGCCGATCTGAGCGGTGGCGGTCTTCGCCATCGTTTGCGGCGCACGGAGTGTCGCACGCCCCGATTGTCCCTCCCTAAGGGCAGGCGAGGCCCCGTGCGCCAAAGCGACAGTGACTGCCGGGATTTCTGGAGAGACCCCATGATGCTAATCGAAGAAACCGCTGTACCTCAGGCCGCGCTGCCGTTGGAAGGATTCAAGGCGCATTTGCGTCTCGGGACTGGATTTTCAGATGGTGATATTCAGAACGTGGTGCTGGAGAGCTTTTTGCGGGCCGCGATTGCGGCGATAGAGGCGCGCACCGGGAAAATCCTGATTGAACGTTCTTTGTCCTGGACACTAACGCGCTGGCGCGACGATACAAAACAGCCTTTGCCCGTGGCGCCGGTCAATCGGATCGTATCCGTCAAGTTGCGAGACCGCGCCGATGATGAGGAACTGATCGACGCGGCGGCCTATCGGCTTGAGGCGGATAGCCAACGCCCTGTCATACGTCCGAATGGCGCCTGTTTGCCAACAATTCCAATGGGTGGCGTCGTCGAGATTACGTTCGAGGCGGGTATTGCGATGGACTGGATCGGCCTACCCAGCGACCTCGGTCATGCGGTCATCTTGTTGGCCGCAACATATTATGAGAACCGCGATGCGACCCACCTTTCCGGCACCTCAATGCCCCATGCGGTCAGTGCCTTGATTGAACGGTACAGGACCGTCCGGCTCTTGGCCGGAGGGAGGTCGTGATGGCGCAGGTCAGGCTGACCCGACCCCTGCAACTGGAAGAAGCGCAACGGGTGCCTGACGGCGCCGGCGGTTTTGAGACCAACTGGATTGTTCTGGGCACGCTTTGGGGTGACGTACAGCTTCGCTCCGGACGGGAAACGGAAGGCGAGACGGTCAGTCTGTCTTCCACACGCTACCGTATTATCGTCAGGGCCGCGCCTCACGGTTCGCCCTCCCGACCAATTGCGGGCCAGCGATTCCGAAATGGGATGCGCATTTTCAAGATCAATGCCGTTGCCGAGACCGACGACATGGCGCGATTTCTGGCCTGCTATTGCGACGAGGAGGTTGCGAAATGAGCTATGGCACCGCAGCTGCGCTGCAAGAAGCCGTGTATCAGCGTCTCTCCGTGGATCCGGTGTTGGATACATTGGTCAGCGGCGCGATTTACGACACGCTACCGACGGGCACGCTTCCACCCCTCTACGTCACTTTGGGGCCTGAGGAAGCACGCGCGCGGTCGGACCGAAGCGGCGGCGGAGCCTGGCACCGGTTCACCGTGTCCGTCATTGCAGAGACGGCAGGGTTTCATGCCGCCAAGACAGTTGCAGCGGCTGTAAGTGACGCCCTCGTTGACGCACCTTTGACGCTCAGCCGCGGGGCAATCTCGGGCCTGCATTTTTTTCGTGCTCGGGCCCAGAGGGAAGGGGCGGGGGCTTTGCGCCGGATCGACCTCACCTTTCGCGCCCGCGTCGATGACACTGATTAAGCAATCGAAATTTCGGAGAGAGAAAAATGGCAGTTCAGAATGGCAAAGACCTGTTGGTCAAGATTGATCTGACCGGCGGAGGCAACTTTCAAACCGTCGCAGGATTGCGGGCGACACGCGTCAGCTTCAACGCCGAAAGTGTTGATGTCACCAGCCTGGAATCGGCGGGCGGCTGGCGGGAATTGCTTGCAGGTGCCGGGGTCAAATCCGCGAGCATCAGCGGCTCTGGAATATTCAGAGATGCAGCGAGCGATGAACGTGTGCGCCAGATTTTCTTTGACGGCGAAATGCCTGACTTTCAAGTCGTGATCCCCGATTTCGGGACGATCGAAGGCGCATTTCAGGTGAGTTCAATTGATTACGCGGGCAATCACGATGGCGAAGCCACTTATGAGCTTTCGCTGTCCTCGGCGGGTCAGCTTAGCTTTACCGCGCTATAGAGAGGGGCGTTTCGATGGCCAATCCATTCGCAGGAGAGGTGGCGCTGGTCATTGATGGTGAGCGTC
>JBCCNY010000162.1:0-7093 GCA_039025595.1 Pseudomonadota bacterium
GGCGGCGGCGGCAAGCATCTGGGGCAGTCGGCGCTTCTGGCCGAGCTTTGGGGCCGCGAAGACGGCGATGCGCCGCCGGTGGACCTGGCCGCTGAGAGGGCCGCGGGGGATCTGGTGCGCGCGCTGGGCCCGGGGGTAAGCGCGGCCCACGACCTGGGCGACGGTGGCCTGGCGCTTGCGGCCGCAGAGATGGCCCTGGCCGGGGCGGTAGGTCTAACGCTGACGGGCGAGGGCACGGCCTGGTGGTTCGGCGAGGACCAGGGTCGCTACCTGATCGCCACCCGCGACGCCGAGGCGGCGCTGGCCGCGGCCCAGGCCGCGGGGGTGCCGGCCCAGGTGGTGGGCGAAGCCCGGGGGGCGGAGCTTGCGCTGGGCCCCGCGCGGGTCAGTCTCGACGCCCTGCAAAGCGCCTTTGACCGGGCGCTGCCTGACCTGATGACCTGACCGAGGAGCCCGCCGATGCCTATGCAAGCCCACGAGATCGAAACGCTCCTGCGTGAGACGTTCCCGGACGCCCAGATCACCGTCAGCGGCGATGACGGCGTGCATATGGCCGCCGAAATTGTGTCGGAGGCCTTTCGCGGCAAATCCCGGGTGGCGCAAAGCCGGATGGTCTACGCCGCGCTCAAGGGGAAGATGGACGGCCCCGCGGGCGAGCTTCACGCCCTGGCGCTAACCACACGGGTGCCGGACTAGCGCGGCTGGCTTGCGGGCTGCCCGGGTGCGGCGGTCGGGGATTTGAGTATTTGGACAAAGAAGAAGGGGGGCGTGGCGTTTGTCCGGCGCGCGCCCGAGATTTTGGCGCTGTCGGGTTTGGCGATTGGGTCGGGGTGGCTGGGGCTACTCGACCGGGTGTGGCGTTCGGTGCACGCCGGGGCGGGGTGCAAGCGCCGGGATTGGGATGCTTGGTTGCCGAGCCAGGCGGGACACCGGATTTTTGCCTTGCGCGGCGGCGAAGCGGTGCTGGCAGATCAGCGCTACCCGGAGCCGCCCCCCGGCGCCCGCACCCACCTGGCTGTGGTCTAAGGTGCGCGGGCTACCGTACGCTCAGAAGAGTAATCGTTTTCAACCCGGTTCTCGACATCCATTGGATCTTTGCGCGCAGGTTGTAGCGGCCCAGGGTAAAGACATGCGCGTAGCCCGCGCCTTTTTTATCCTTTGCCACGGTGGTCCATCGGCCCTTTACCTTGCGCGTCACGACGTCGAGGCGGCGGTTGCCGGCTAAAAAGACGTAGCCGCTGCCGGACGGTTTTTCGGTTTGGATGCAGCTTCCGGCTACAAAGCTGCACGAATAGGGCTGATAGGTGACTTTGTAGGGTTGCGCGCGGTCCCCGTAGGCGCGGTAATACACCATGCGCCCGCTTGCGTCGAAGGCCATGATGCGGTCTGGGCGACCGCGGACCGACGTAGTCTTGTAGCGGTTTATGATGTGATAGCCGCCTTTTTTGCCCATGTAGACTTCGACCCATTGGTTGCCGTCTGAATGGCCGTAGATCATTTGGGTGCCTTTTGGCATCGAAGCGAATTGAATGCCGAGGTTCTGTGCTTGCGCAGAAACGCCGATACAGACGGCAACGCAAATTGCAAAAAACTTAATGAACATGGAAATACCTCACAGAGTCAGAGTCCGGACGTAGCCTTGTCATCGGCGCAGCGCAAGCGTTGCCGGGGAACTTGCTGCCTAGTCTTGCGCGCAATTCGGGGTGGGGAATTGCAGGCTTCTGTTGCCAGGTGCCTGCGAACCCCGCCAGACCTTGCTAGAGGGCTGGGCTTAAATTTCGGTCTAACGCGACTGCTTACGCAGCGAGTGCAACCGGAGCTTTGTTGTCATTTGCAACTAGCTTAGATGCGCCGATAACGGTGGCTTCCCGCCGAGACAAAGCTAACCCCTTTAGACGTTCGTCGATCCTATTTCGGCCCCAGATCCCTCCAACGACGGGTGATTTGGTGGAGCCGCCGGGTACCGCCCCCGGGTCCGATCCGCTTATGACGAGCGCGTTTATGTCCATAGTTCCCTTTCGGAAACAGAACTAACATAGGCATATTGGTCTATCTTGCAAAGACCCACGTGGTTTCCGGCGCTCAAAAACCTGGGAAAATTAGACGGAACTTCTGCTGTTTTAAGAGCGGGACACGCCGAGCGGCCCTGTGTTTATTCTCACAAGAGCTGAGATCGACGACGTCCGCGCCATGTCAGGACGCCGCATAGTCCACCAGCGAGAAGCCCGCCCAGATGGGCCTGCCAGGCGATCGCACCGGGATAAAGCAGGGTCAGCGCGACGTTGAGCGCCAGAAAAACCAAGGCATGCTGTATGAGGGGTCGTAGGCTGTCGCGACGCCTGATCCGATCCAGCAAATCCCAGATCGCTACGACGCCCAAGAGCCCAAAGATCACACCTGAGGCGCCGACCATCGGGGTCATCGTGCTGCTGAGCCAGGTAAATACAAGACCCGAGCCAATTGCTGTCAGACCTGCGATAGGCCAGAAAGCCTGAACACCCAGACGATTGACTATCATCGGACCCAGCCAGACGAGGCCAATCATGTTCATGGCCAGATGTGTCAAATTCGCATGAAGAAACGCGCTGCTGGCAAACATCGTAACCGGCTGACCGGGATAAAGGCTCGGGCCGCCGAACAACATCCCGGGCCAAAACCCGCCAGCCAGCAACATCAGGTTGCGTACGGTCGGGCCGAACCCCATGACCATTCCGGTCAGCGCGCAAAACTCCAGAAAAACGCATATCAGGATGAAATGCTTGATGGGCGCGGGGAGGGGTTGTGTCATGGTTTGTGCTAGCAGACAAAAACGCCGCGCGATAGATCGCGCGACGCGTTTGGTAAAGACCCGCGGCCCCATGAACACAGCGGGCACGGCAATGGGTTAGGCGCGGTTTTTGGCGCCGTAATAATTGCCACGCAGCAAAAAGAAGGCAGACAGGCCAAGCGCCATCACTTGCAGGTCTGCAATGGTCAGTGCGCCCCAATAGAAGAAGGCGATCACGCCAAGGACGGCTGCCATCCCGGCGAGACCCCCGCCTCGGGTCAAAACATCTCCGGCAAACCGCCACTTGGTTTGCACGGGCCGCCAAGTCTCGACCAAGCCACCCGCAATCAGGATGATAGCGCCCAAGATTTCCGCAAAGGCCGCCATGATGAAAAGCAGGGCAGGGACACCGTAATCTCCTGGCGCCACGAAGACCGACGGAAATTTTTGGGAGCCATAGTAAAAGAGAAGTCCCGCGAGTGGGATCCGCAAGGTCCAGTGCGCCACCCGGTCAGCCCAGTCAAAACCAGGAACGCGGCCCTTAGACTGGCCATAGGTGTACAGGCTCTTGATCGTGTTCTGAAACGTATCAAACGTATTTGTCTGTCCTACATCGGTCGGCATAATCACTCCTTTCAAAGGACGGCAATCAGGGTGCGGATCGCAGCCTTCAGCCATTTCAGTTTTTTCTGAAATAATCGTATTATTCGGAAAGCAAGAGTGTGAGCGCGGCGAAACGACGCAAAGGGCGCGCGTTTTCACGGCTCTGTGATCATGTGTGAGTGCTTGTTTCTCAACCCGTAGGTCACAGGGTTGCGCCGCTTATTCAGACGGCCCCGAACACTAGAGAATTTGGCTGAGAAATTCCTTGGTGCGCGGATCGCTCGCCTGATCAAAAAACGTCCCCGGCGGCCCATGCTCCACGATCACGCCGCGATCGGTGAAGTAAATGTGGTCGGCCACCTCGCGGGCAAAGCCCATCTCATGGGTGACCAGAATACAGGTCATGCCGTCCGCGGCGAGATCCTTGATCGTGACCAGCACCTCTTTCACGGTTTCGGGGTCGAGTGCGGCGGTGACCTCGTCGAATAGCATGACCTCCGGCCGCATCGCCAGGGCTCGCGCGATGGCCACGCGCTGTTGCTGCCCGCCGGACAGTTCGCCCGGATAGCTGTTTTCCTTCCCCTCCAGCCGGACCTTTTTCAGCAGCGCCCTTGCACGATCCGCCACCGTTGCCCGGTCTTCACGCAGAACCTTGAGCGGCGCCATCATGATGTTCTCCAGCGCCGTCTTGTGGGGGAAGAGGTTGTATTGCTGAAAGACGATCCCCACCTCGCGGCGCAGTTTCAGAGTATCGAGCCTCGGATCGTTCACTTCGATCCCATCCACCTTGATTGAACCGCTATCGATCTCGTTGAGCCGGTTGATACATCGAATAAGCGTCGATTTGCCCGAACCCGAGGGGCCGATGATGCACACCACTTCACCTTTACGAATGCTCATCGAGATACCCTTGATAACCTCAAGGTCACCAAAGGATTTTCTGACATCCTCGATGATCACGAGAGGTTCGCCAAGGATGTGACCGGTGGTTTGGGCGGTGCTCATTTACGTCCCTTTCAGAGCTTGACCGAAACCCGGCGTTCGAGCCAGATCGTCAGCCGGGCAATCGGGTAACAATAGACGAAAAAGCAAATCAGAGCGAAACCGTAAAAGGGCACCAGCAGTTCCGGCTGGTTGTTTTCCGCGCTCATCGCTTGCCGAGACAACGTGATGATTTCTTCCACCCCCAAAAGCGAACAGAGCGGGGTTGCCATCGTCAGAATGGCGTACCAGTTCATCCAGGGTGGGATCATCCTTTTGAAGCATTGCGGCAGGATGATTTCGTACAGCGTCTGTCGACGGTTAAATCCGAGCGACTCAGACGCCTCCCACTGGCCGGAGGGCACCGATAGAACGGCGCCGCGCACAATTTCCGAAATGTTTGCCATGATCGGCAGTGACAAACCGAGAACGGCCTTCATCCAGGCGGGAATACGGATCGTCTGACCGAAGATCTCGATCTGGAACGGCACGGCCAAAAGCACGATGAACAGCAGCACCAGCCAGGGCGAATTCCGAAAGAGCTGCGTCAGGAACCAGGCGGTGCGTCGGATCACGCTAACTCTGCTGATCTGTGCCAAACCAAGCACGATGCCGAGCGCTGTGCCGATGGCCATCGCAAACAGCGATATCACAACATTGAAGAGAAAGCCGCTGGTCAGCAGGAACGGAACCCAACGCCATAAAGAGGACCACGCAGTCAGACTTGCTGACCCTGATTGCGCCAGCGCGAGACCGGGAAGAGCGATTGCAATGCAAACCACCCAGAGGAGCGGGATCGACGCCAGCCAGCGGACGAAATACATCTCGTCATAGGTCGTGCCACGCGGACGAAACGGCTTCAGGACGGGCAGGTCGCTGCGATCAACGATGAGGCTCATGTTACGCTATTCCATAGCCCGGGATCGCCAGGCGCCGTTCCCACTGGTTCATACCAAAGACCAGCACGCCGACGAGCCCGATATAGGCAACGAACAGCAAGAGCATGGTCGGGTTTTGCGCGGATGGGAAATCCGACCAGACCGACACGCTTTCATAAAGCAGTTCGGGCACGGCAATCGCATAGGCCTGCGTGGTGGTTTTAACGAGGTTAACCAGATTGTTGTTGAGCGCCGGCAAGCAGATCCGCAGAGCGAGTGGAAAGACCACGTAGGAAAAGGTCTGCGTGCGGGTGAAACCCAGAGATTCCGACGCCTCGACCGTCGACTCCGGGACCGCCTCAAGCCCCGCGCGAAAAATCTCGATGTTGAAGGCGCCCGCGAAGAAGGACAACGAGATGATGGCCCAGCCCACATTGGAGATAATCGGGACCTCCAACCAGCCGTCGGGGCTGTAGCTTGGGGTGAATTGACCGAGCGCGAAGAAAAAGAAGAGCAACTGCACCATCGGTGGCGTGTTGCGGAAAAACTGGATGTAGCCCTGTACCAGCGCCCTGAGAAAGCGGTTCTTGGTGCCGAGCGCCCAAGCGCCGACGACACCGATGATAACGGAGAAGAAGACGCAGGCGACCGAGAGCCATATTGTATAGTACAGGCCGGACAAAATCCGCTCGGCCTGCACTTCATCGTAAAGCCAAATGAAGTTCCACCGCGGCTGCTCCGCGGCCAGGGCCTCGAAGAAGCCCGCGATGTTCTCCATCAGCTTTTAGCCTTCATCGTCCATATGGTCTGCCATGCGCTCTGACATCGTCTCGAGATACTGGGTTTTCTTGATCCCCCACTTTTCCTCAAGAGCAATTAGAGTACCCTCGCGGTGCCAGTTATACTGCATGCCGGACATAAACTGACCAAAGACGCAGTTCTCTTCGGCTTTCGGCACGGCCAGGGCCCAAGGACTGTCATCTTCAGAGACGAAGGGCATTTCAAACTCTTCCCAGTTGCCGGAAGAGAGATCGGACCCGATAGAGCTGTCATCATAGAGGAAGGCCACGCATTTCTTGTCGCGCAGCGCCTGTTTGGCCTCTGCTGTGCCTGCGAAAGCCACGATTTCCGCGCCATAGCGATCCTCGACAATTTTGTTGTAGAAGGCCGCTTGAACCCCGCAGACAGGTTTGCCCTCAAGTTCCGTCCATTCTTTCAGGCCAAGCGCCTTCGGCGCCATAACGTTTGTTCCCGAGGTGTAATAGTTGGGTCCGATGATGCCGACGATTTCGCGACGATCCGGGCGGTCGGTCATGGTGGCAATCAACAGGTCTGTCTGACCCTGTTCGAGGAACTGCATCCGGTTTGACGCCACAACGGCGATCATCTCAAGGTCCACACCCATCTTGGCGGCGACGTCGGCGGCCATATCCGCTTCCATCCCGATGATGCTTCCATCGGTGTCACGGTAGCCCCACGGTTTGTAGTCCGCTTTTACCCCGACGATCAGCGTGCCGCGCTCCATTACCGTGTTCCAGCGCTCATTGGTGCATTCTGCCGCCATGGCCATGGTGCTGGAAAGCGCCGTCGTAGCGGCCAGCATGGCGGCTGTCATTGTCTTGAGTTTCTTCATTGATAGTGTTCCTCCTGTTGGATGGCGTCTGTCGGACTCTTGAAGCCAAGCGGCACAAGCCCGTAGCCGTCATTGATCAGATCTCGCGTGTAAACATTTGTTTTGCGTGGACACGAATAAGGAACAATTGTTTTATCGTCAATCATGACAGGCTCTTCCTCAACTCAAGTCACAACTCTTGCTGAGCTTTTGCCCAGACTTCATGCAGTGCGAAGCCAACTTTCACCCGAA
>JBCCNY010000163.1:0-7091 GCA_039025595.1 Pseudomonadota bacterium
AGTTCTTCTCCGGGGCGGAGAAACCCACGTTCGATCAACTGGCCGAAAGGAACACGCGGCTCGGATCGCTTGCTGGAGGCTACCACAAGCGCATCGCGGTCATACCGCCGAACCTCGGCCAGACGTTTTTTCGCGACCTCACGATAGGTCGCCTCACGTTCGATTCCGATGTAGTCGCGCCCAAGCATCTTGGCGACGGCGCCCGTTGTTCCCGTTCCAAAAAACGGATCAAGCACAACATCTCCGGGGTTCGTTGTACCCACCAGAACACGATGCAGAAGGGATTGCGGCTTTTGCGTCGGATGTGCCTTATCGCCTTTTTCATCCTTGAGACGTTCGTGACCAGTACAGATTGGCAAAACCCAGTCGCTGCGCATCTGAATGCCGTCATTAAGAGACTTGAGCGCCTCGTAGTTGAACGTGTATTTTGCGCCTTCTTCCCGGCTTGCCCAGATCAGGGTCTCATGCGCGTTTGTTAACCGTTTGCCGCGAAAATTCGGCATCGGATTCGATTTTCGCCAGACCACGTCATTCAGGATCCAAAACCCAGCATTCTGTAGCGCGGCGCCCACCCGGTAAATGTTGTGATAAGATCCGATGACCCAGATAGCCCCATTGGGTTTCAGGACACGGCGAGCTGCCGTCAACCACTCACGAGTGAAGCCGTCGTAGGCGTCAAAGGAGGCAAACTGGTCCCAAGCATCGTCGACAGCATTGACCTCGGAGTTATCCGGACGATGCAGATCGCCTCGCAGCTGAAGGTTGTAGGGCGGATCGGCGAAAACAAGATCAACGCTCTCCTCAGGCAGAGCATTCATCGCCGCGACGCAATCACCTTCGATAATCGAGTTCAAAGGGAGCGAAAGCGCCCTTGTCTCAGTCTTCGTCATATCTGCCTCTTCACCGGCGCTTCGACGCGCTCTGGTCGTTGGCAGGACGATGAGTCATCCGCGCGTTTGGGTCAAATTCTTTTTTGAATCAGCGTGTTATGTTTTCTCTTGATACAAGATATTGTGGATGGGCTTGAAGGAACGCCTATGATGTGGGCTTGCGCCAAGCTTTTTAAGCGCAGCCATGTGGCTTTTAGATCCATAGCCTGCATTGGTCTCCCAGCCGTAGCCGGGATAGTGTTGCGCTAAATCCCACATCAACCTGTCGCGTGTCACTTTTGCGACGATCGAGGCCGCCGCGATAGACATGCAGATCGCATCACCTTTTATAATAGACCTGCCCGGGCAAGGTAGCGACTTTGGCAGACGCTGTCCGTCAACCAGTGCAAGGTCCGGGGTCGTTTTCAGGCTTTCAAGAGCGCGCGTCATCGCGAGAAGGGTGGCTTGCAGGATGTTGATGTCGTCTATTTCGGCGACGCTTGCATGGGCCACGCTCACCTCCGCCGTCTCAAGGATGGCCGCATATATCTTTTCTCGTCTCGGACGGCTCAGCAACTTGGAATCCCGAATGCCATCCGGAACGCGATCGAAATCAAGGATAACGGCAGCCGCGGTCACAGGCCCGGCCAATGGCCCGCGACCAACTTCATCTACACCCGCAATATGCAGGACGCCGCCAGCTTGCGCATCTCGTTCAATGTCCAGGCTGGGTCGTTGCATCCGCGTGATCCAAACACATTTTGCCTGTTAGAGAAAGCAAGCGAATAAACTTGTCTTTGAAGAAAGTCTTCAATCGGGATCTTTCGGGCGCAGGCAAAGCGGGAAAAGTGCATGTGATGCCCCTGCAAATAGAATAATGCGCATTGCTACCGGTACGTGACAGAGCGGGATGCCAATTCTTGATATGGCCTAGTGATTTTCCGCGCGACATACTCGAACAGATAGATTTGAATCAGACTTAAAGGTTGGAGTGTCTTCTTGAAGATAATGGGAAGACGGTCCACAACGGCGACGTTTTGGCCAAGCGGAAACGGCAATCTGGGCGCGAGGACGCAATTGTCCTGATGGAGCCGGATTGGAACGGCGCAAAGCTAACAGCGACCGCAACTGTCGAACTCGGCCTATCAATGCTTGCATTGTTGCGGTCGCGATCTGCAGCTTGAGAGAATAGCCAAATCTCGGTTGGATTCACTCCGGACCCGAATGCGTGCTGCGTCGCGGATCGTCTGAACCTTCCCCCTAGAGTTCTAGGGGGGTACTACCCGCCAGGCAGGGTTTCTCTGCTAAAGCTGACGGTTTCCTTACTAGGTTGCTCCAAGTACCGGGGTTTGGCGTTTTCCAGAACGCGGAGCCAATGCCGATCGAGGCAGAAAACCCAATTTGTCGGGTATTGGTGGATAAGATCCACCATGCCGTCCATCCACTTTTGGGTCGTTGGAACGATCTCTCCCGGTGTGATCTCATCACCCATGTGAAGAATGAGCTGCGTCGACGTTTGCTCGATGTTGACCGGTACAATCGGCACACCCATTTTCGCCGCAAATCTCGCAGGCCACCTCATTGCTCCGACGTGCTCTCCAAACGCCTCAACGCTGACAACGTCTTCCGCGGGATTATCAATTACGTCAGGTGCCCCTTTGATAAAATCGCCTCCACCCAGAATAATGCTTCCCTCACGCAAGGCAGATAGCATGGTTCGCGATGCGACAACGTCATCTGCTCGCCGCACGTCGACGACACCGCAGGTCATTTTCGTGTAGTATTCTCTCTGCCACGCGGCGCGCTCTTCATCTTTGGTCGCGCGGACAAATAGCAAAAGCGGATGGATCTGTCCCAAGGCTTCCGCCATTGGCACGGAGCCGTGCGCATGCGGCATGATGAAAATGGCTCCTCCGCGAGACGTAATTTCATCGAAACGATCCTTTTCAGGTATGTGCAGCAAGGCGCCGAGTTTGGCGGTTTGACCCTGACGAATTTGCTCTACTCTGAAGAGCATCAAGGTAAAATTCCTCACGTAAGCAACAAACAGGCTGATCGCCGATCGCCCCTCGTATTGCTTTGAAAGTGCTTTGAAAGATCGTCGCACCGGAACGAAAGGTAGCGCGTAAGCCGCCCAAAGGATCGCTCCGAACCCTCCGAAGCTGGCGCGCGCGAATGGTCCGGGTAAACTCATGCCAAAACGCGCGGACCAGTCGAAAAACTTCCAGACGCGGTCCTTGAGTCGTGTGAATGTCACGCAGTTGTCTCTGGCTCATATGTTACAGCAATATGGACATATCAGTTTTAAGCTTCAGAAGATTCAAGAACTTATTTCATTGCATCCTTACCGCATGTCACGCGTTCGCCACCCATCGGGTCTTCGATCTCGAAACCCAGTAAGCGCTTGCAGTTCGATGTCATGGAACTCGATCGAACGGATCACTTTGGGCACTGCTGGACTGTCAGGACTAATCGCCTCCCGCCGGTCGTCCAAATCGCGCCGAAGATGGGGCGTTTCCACACATGTCCGGCGTCGTCGCGTCAGAAAGTGGCTCTGATGCCGATGCCGATTTCACGTGGCTCGGTGACAGATCCACCGATCAGTGCACCGGTTGTCACATCCCTTGACACGCTGATTTCGCCTCGCGTGTCGAAGACATTGCTCACATACCCGTAAAGCTCTGTTGTGTCTGAAAGCTCATAAGCGGCGCGAAAATCAACGATGACGTAATCCCCGGCTTCGGTGCTAGCATCGTTTTCAATATTGGAAAAGTAACCACCGGTATAATTCACGCGACCACCGACACTCAGACGATCGTTGACCTGATAATCGGCACCGACATTCAGAGTGACGTTCGGCGCCAAAGGTAGCTCATTGCCGTTATTCGCTGCTGATCCAGTGAAGGCGGCAATCTCCTGTCCAAGATTGCCTACATCGGTATCCAACAGACCAAGCGAACCAGATAAGGTCAGATCATCGCGCACCAGATATTCGGCTGTCACCTCCAGACCATAGGTTTGCACGTTGTCGACATTGAACAACCGCCCGGCTTGGTTGGAAAAAAGCGGTGGAACCAGCGTGGGAAGGATTTTGCTGACGAAGAGCTGATAATCTTCGTAGTCGCTGTAAAAGAGATTTGCGGCCACAAAGAAACGCCCATCTGCGGAGCGGTGCCGCACAGAAAGTTCAAAATTCGTGACGGTTTCTTCATCGTATTCATAAGGTGGCGCAAAGATGTCCGTCAAAACGATGCCCACGCCGCCGGGATTGTACCCGCGCGACACTTGCAGGGCAAAGCGCGTGTTGTCTGTCGGTTGGTAGCCAATTGAAAACTTTGGCAGGAAGGCCTCGAAGCTTCCGTCGAAATCGAGAAGCGGAGGAAGGCCGGCAAAACCACTCAACCTGCTTGCCTCGTCCTTTTGGTACCTCAAGCCGGCCGTTACGTCGAAGCCGTTCTGGAAGTCATATGTGACCTCGCTGAAAATGCCATATCCTGTGCGATCCCCTTCGAGGATGGTCCCGGGCAGTGAGCCAATGTCTTCCGATTCGCGGTAAAAAAGACCGAAGATCCCGCTGACAGGGCGACTGTCAGGGGCAAATTCCAAAATGGTCTCGTTGGACCTGTCTGTGATTTCCTGATCGAAATTATCCGCCGGTCCGGGCAGATTTGAACGCGTGCTGTCCGCCACGGAATATTGAAACCTGTTGCGCAGGACAAATCCGTTCAGGAAATCGTATTCGATATCATGAACCAGTCCAAGCGTGTCGCCAAAAAACGAGGGCGTTCCAAACGCGCTGACCTCCGTTTCTAGGTCACTGAGTGGAACGCTGACGAACTGGTTCTGCGCTCCAGAAAATTCGGAATAGCTGAGAGTGAGCTGTGTGCTCAGCTGCGGAAGTGATTGAGGTTCAAAGAGGAGCTTGAGACGCAACGCCTCCTGACGCACTTTGTCGGCACTGTCTTCGAGCACGTCTGCAAGAACCACGCCCGGAGCCGGAACATAATCAAAGTAAGTATCCTGCTCTTCATAATCGTAGACGAAACGTAGAGCGATGCTGTCGGATAGGGGTGTATTGATCATCGCGGAAAGCGCGCGCCCGTTATCTGTCGCGAGTTCCGCACGCCCGGCGGCTTCAAACTCAAAAACTGGGTTGCGTGTTCTCACATTGATCGCGCCGCCGATGGCATTGGCGCCCTGAGACGTCGTTTGCGGTCCGCGAAACACCTCGACAGCTTCGGTATCAAACACCGATGTCGTCCCATAGATCGTCTCATTGGGGCTGAGATTGCGGCCGTCAACCGTCACGGTGGCCCGAGGCAGATTTCCCAGGAGCGTGCCCAGTGCGCCACCGCTGATTTCCCCGGCGGAGTTTATGCCGCGAATATGCGGTGCTGTGTTGCCGCTAAAGGTGGTGACGTTCGCGGCATTCTCAAAAACGCTTTCGAGGTCATTGTCTTCAGGCCGATCTTCGATCGTATCGCCGTCAAACACCTCGACGGACGAGGCTGTGCTAAAAAGATCCCTGACAACCCGTTCGCCTTGCAAAAGTATCGTGCCCAGGTCGAACGGTTCGTCATCAAACGCATCTTGCGCGACCACGTCGCTGAACTGCAATTGACGCGTGATGATGAAGCCATTTGCATCGTAGCTGCTATAGGACAGCGACGTTCCCTGTAGCAACGTCGACAGCGCTTGCTCGGGGGTCATATCGCCCGAGACACCCGCCGTCTCTAACCCCTCAACCAGATGCGCAGGCGCGCCCACGGATAGCCCCGTCTCGCGGGTCAGTTCGGCGATGGCGCCGCGCAAGCTTTGCGCCCCGATATCGATTTGCTTTGTCGTTTGAGCTGTCGCCGCGTCCGGGACAAAAACCCCCAGTGTCGATATAAGTGTAGAGGCGATCAAGAAGTTCGATTTCGTCATGTCATTCCCGTCATACTTTCCCCAACGCAACGCGCTATTATGACTGAAACGCTTGCCGAGGGACCGTGTTAACAAGAGCGGACATTTTTTATGGCCGGATAATATAGCCGAGTGGTCCAAGGCTTTGAACTTGTGCACCGCCGAGGGCCGCCAAGCCACGCAGCGCTGCCTCAGGGTTCGACATATCGAAAGAGCCTGTGACGTCGAGGGCTCGAATGCGTCTCCCGACCACGGTGACTGTCCCGGGCAAACGGCGATCGAGCACCGCCGCGGCCTCTCCCAAAGTCATCCCGTCGACCATCAGCTGATCCATGCGCCAGCCTGCAACCTGATCAACCGCGATAGCGGCGCGTTCCGGCGAGCGCCCATTGCGCATATGCAGGACTTCGCCCGCATTGAGCCGCCAAGTCTGTGAACCGTCCGTCACGTCCACGACGCCTTCACTCACAGCAACACGCGGGCCCTCTTCCAAGAGAGCTGTCTCAAACGCTGTGCCGATGGTGCGAACAGTCAAACCGCCCAGTTCGACCACAAAACCCGCCCCGATTTTCTCCACATCGAAATAGGCTGTGCCGCGCAACAGATCAAATTGGCGAGCATTCCCCTCGGAACGATCTACGATTGCCGTCCCGGCATCCAGGATGGCAATATCCGTTTCAGAAAGTTGCAGCTCTTGAGTTTCCGTGCGGGTGGTTACATCCGCCGTCAAGTAGATCCGAAGCGGATCAAATGCGAACGCCGAAGCAAGCATCCCGACGCTCAGGCCAATAATCACCACGGCTTTCGGCGTGTTGCGAGGTCTCCCGTTTTGTTGCACGCCGGCAAATACGGTCTCTACCCTACGGTACGCGTCACGAGCATCCGGTCCACCGGACAGAAATGCCTCCTTGAGACGGATGAGGTCCTCATCTTCCGGGGCATCACGCAAGAGGAGGAAAACTTCTGCTGCTTCTTGATATAGCGGGTCATCGCTGTCATCGTTGGACATCATGCACCTTGGTCATACACGCGCGCGCTCATGACATAAACGGTTCTCGATCCCCTTTGTTAAGGACATCAGCCGTCAAGCGCAGCGGCAGCTTTGGCCAGCGCCTGAGCGACAAGCCTGAATGCCGCAACATGTGATAGTCCAAGAGCAACACCGATTTCTCGGTAAGTGCGTCCCTCGACACTGTAGAGGCTCAGAGCGAAAAGGGTGCGCTTGGGCAATTTGGACAAAGCCGCAACAACGCGCCTGAGATCCTGACGCGCCACGACCACGCGTTCTGCGTCAGGCCAGTATTCCCGTGTGTCGGA
>JBCCNY010000164.1:0-7038 GCA_039025595.1 Pseudomonadota bacterium
CTTTGTTCCGATGAACTCGCCTTTGAAATGGCGGAAGTCTACGAGCTGGCACTCTTGCGCGATGTACCATTTGAAAGCTTCGACACAAACGGCGGCACGGATGAGTCGAAAATCGATGCGGCAATCACCCGTTTGAACGCGCTGCCTTATGCGCAGGACGGGTTCACGGGCCGCACGCGCACGACCGAAAGCGGACAATTGACCCGGCAGACGGTCTTTCGCGGCTCGTCTCCCGGCGTCGATGTGGGCCCGTATCTGTCACAATTCATGCTGATCGGAAACGACACCTTGGCGGGGTCCGGTATTGCAGAGGGCAAAATTGCCTATGGCGCGCAAGAGATTGACCAGCGCGTGCCAATTGCCCGCGCGGGTGAAGATCACATGCAGATTTGGGATGACTGGCTGAACGTGCAGCAAGGCTACGATGTTAATGCTGCGGTCAAGGGCAAGAATACCGAAGAATGCAAAAAGGGTCAGAACTTTGACGGTGGCACGCGGTTCATCTGCACGCCGCGCGATCTTGCAACCTATGTGCATTTCGATGCGCTCTATCAGGCCTACCTCAACGCGACCCTTATCCTTCTGGGGATGGGCACACCGTTCGATCCGGGTTTCGCAAAACTCTCTGGCATGCGCGACATGTTCACACCTGATGTCACGCTGCCGGATACGAGCGTGGCCCTCGGCGGGTCGGTGGCGCAGAATGCAGGTGGGTTCGCGCTTTACGGTGGGCCGCATATCTTGACGCTGGTGACCGAGGTCGCAACGCGTGCATTGAAAGCTGTGCGCTACCAGAAATTCAACAACCACCTGAGGCTACGCCCCGAGGCGCTTGCAGGTCGTATTGAAAAGGCAGCGGAGATAGATTCGATGTTTCCGGCAACCTGCGGTGCCTTCGGAAAGCTGCATGAACAGGTCGGTGAGACAGTCCACGCGGTCAAGAAATTCAATAAGGATACCTGCGGTGTTGAAACAGCCTTGCTGCCCATGGCCTTTGTTGAAGGATCGCCCATGCACCCGACCTATGGCGCGGGACATGCGACCGTTGCGGGGGCCTGCACAACGATCGTCAAAGCGTTCTTCGATTGCGGCTCCGTTCTTGGTGAACGCAAATCCGACGACCCATGCGTGCACGGCTCAATCGCGTTCCATCGTGACATCAAACATGGTGTCTGCTTCACACCCAAGAAAACCGCGAAGGGTTGGGTCGATAAGCTGGAGATGAAGAAAACGGACAAACCGCTCACTCTTGAGGGGGAGTTGAACAAGCTGGCCGCCAACATCTCGATCGGGCGCAACATGGCCGGAGTACATTATTACTCTGACTACTATGACAGTCTGCGGATGGGCGAGAAGATCGCCATCGAGATGCTCGAGGAACAGGCGCTCTGCTATCCCACGGACGAGTTTGTACTGAACGTGCCGACCTATGACGGTGAATCCGTCCGGATTGGCGCGAAGTAACCTTCAAAAATAGAACGGCCCGGCTGATCTCGGGCCGTTTGTGACAAGCGTGCCTGCCGGTGTCACTCCGCCGCAACGGGTGTTTGCGCGAGGTTCCGCAGCACGTAATGCAGCACACCGCCATGTTCGATATATTCGATCTCGATCGCTGTATCGATCCGGCATTTGAGCGCGATCTCTTTGACCGTCCGGTCGCCCATCGTAATGGTGCAGGGCACTTCTTGCAGCGGTTGGATCGTGTCGAGACCGGCGATTGAGACCGTTTCATCGCCTTTCAAGCCCAGCGTCTTGCGCGTGTCGTCGCCTGTGAATTCAAAAGGGATCACCCCCATACCGACAAGGTTGGACCGATGGATGCGTTCAAAGCTCTCGGCGATCACGGCCTTCACACCCAAGAGCGCTGTGCCCTTGGCGGCCCAGTCCCGCGATGAGCCTGCGCCATATTGCTCGCCACCAAAGATCACCAGTGGCACGCCCTTGTCTTGCCAGGCCATCGATGCTTCAAAAATTGAAGTCTGTTGCCCATCGGGACTCAGCGTATAGCCACCCTCAACCACGCTGCCATCTTCTTTGGTCAGCATTTCATTCTTGATGCGGATATTGGCGAAAGTGCCCCGCATCATGATCTCATGATTGCCCCGGCGAGAACCGTAGGAGTTGAATTCCCGCACCGGCACCTGACGTTCTGTGAGGTAGCGACCTGCCGGGGTTGTTTCCTTAAAAGATCCGGCGGGCGAAATGTGATCGGTCGTGATCATATCGCCCAGAACCGCCAGGACCCGCGCGCCCTCGATGTTGCTGATCGTGCCGGGGTTCGGGCTCATATCCTGAAAGTAAGGCGGGTTTTGCACATAGGTTGAGGTGGGCGGCCAATCATAGGTTTCGGCTGCCGTCGTCTCGACCTGCTGCCATTGTTCATCACCGTTGAAGACGTCGGCATATTTGGTCTGGAACGCCTCGCGCGTGACGGTTTGCTCGACCAGTTCCGCGATCTCCTGCTGGCTGGGCCAGATATCCTTGAGATACACATCTCGGCCCTCTGGTGTTTGAGCGATCGGATCGCGTGAGAGGTCCACATCCATCGTTCCGGCCAGCGCGTAGGCTACCACGAGCGGCGGCGAGGCGAGGTAATTGGCGCGGACATCCGGGCTTATCCGGCCCTCAAAATTGCGGTTTCCCGATAGCACGGAAACAGCGACCAGATCACCCTCTGCCACGGCCTCGGATAGCTCTTTCTGGATTGGGCCGGAATTGCCAATGCAGGTCGTGCAGCCATAGCCCACGAGGTTAAAACCAATGGCATCTAGATCCTCTTGCAAATCCGCGGCTTCGAGATAGGCGGAGACGACCTGCGATCCCGGCGCCAACGAAGTTTTGACCCAGGGCTTGCGCTCAAGACCCAATTGGCGTGCCTTGCGCGCCACCAAACCAGCACCGATCATCACGTAGGGGTTCGAGGTGTTGGTGCATGATGTAATCGAGGCGATGACCACATCGCCGGAACTCAGTGTGTAGTCCTCGCCTTCGACAGACACTTCCTTGTTCATCGGACGCTGAAACGTCTCTTTCATCTCTCGTTTGAACGCGCTTTGTGCGTCCGTGAGCGCGACATAGTCCTGAGGACGCTTGGGTCCGGATATGGCGGGCACGATTGTCCCCATATCGAGATGCAAGGTGTCAGTATAGACAGGCGCGTAATCCGGTCCACGCCAAAAGCCGTTTTCCTTGGCATAGGCCTCAACCAGCGCAATGCGGTCTTCTTCGCGGCCGGTCTGGCGCAGGTAGCGCAGGGTTTCGCCGTCGATCGGGAAAAAGCCACATGTGGCCCCGTATTCCGGCGCCATATTGGCAATGGTCGCCCGGTCCGCCAGAGGCAGAGTGTCGAGGCCCGCGCCGTAGAACTCAACGAATTTGCCCACAACGCCGCGTTCGCGCAGCATCTCGACAACTTTTAGAACCAGATCGGTGCCGGTGGTGCCTTCGACCATCTGACCTGTTAGCTCAAAGCCCACAACTTCGGGGATCAGCATCGATATCGGCTGACCCAGCATCGCGGCCTCCGCCTCGATGCCACCCACACCCCAGCCAAGTACAGCCGCGCCGTTGACCATGGTTGTGTGGCTGTCTGTGCCCACCAGCGTATCGGGGTAGGCCACAGTTTCACCCGATTGGTCGATATCAGTCCAGATGGTTTGGGCCAGATATTCCAGATTGACCTGATGGCAGATGCCTGTGCCGGGCGGTACGACGCGGAAATTGTTGAACGCGCCCTGTCCCCATTTGAGGAACTGATAGCGCTCCATATTGCGTTCGTATTCTCGATCGACATTGAGCTGGAAGGCCCGGGGGTTACCGAAATGATCGATCATCACCGAATGGTCGATCACGAGGTCCACCGGATTCAGCGGATTGATTTTTTGCGGATCACCGCCGAGCGCATTGATCCCGTCTCGCATCGCGGCCAGATCCACCACGGCTGGCACGCCGGTAAAGTCCTGCATCAGCACGCGGGCCGGGCGATAGGCGATCTCGCGCGGATTGTTCCCGCCTTTGTCGGCCCAGTCGGAAAACGCTCTGATATCGTCGACAGAAACGGTCTTGCTATCCTCGAACCGCAGCATGTTCTCCAGCACCACGCGAAGAGCAACCGGCAGGCGCGAAAAATCACCCAATCCTGCCTCTTCCGCATCAGTGATCGAATAATACGCCACGCTTTGATCACCAACCTTCAGGATTCTGCGGCAATTTCCGGTATCTTGTCCGACGGTGATGGGCATATGGATATCCTCAAGCTGTCTGGCGGGATTGTCTGACACAATAATTTGCGATTTTCATAAGTGCCTTCAAGAGGGTGAGGCGCGCTCGCCTGTTTTTGGCAAGATCTCTTGAACGTGCACACGTGTTTCTCTCTAAACCTTGATTGGCTGTTGTCGATGCGACGGCGTACTTCTAAAGCAACCGAGGGCATGGCCCCGTTTCGGAGCGATTGAATGAATAAAATACTGACCGCGCTTACCGCGATTCTGCTCTTTGCAATTCCCGCGAACGCAGGCGACCGACCCGTTGTGATTGAGCTCTTTACGTCACAAGGCTGCTCTTCCTGTCCGCCCGCAGATGCGTTTTTGCATGAGTTAGCAGAGCGTGACGACGTTATCGCGCTTGCTCTGCATGTGGATTACTGGGACTATATCGGCTGGAAAGATAGTTTCGCGGATCCCAAATTCACCCAAAGACAACGCGCCTATGCCAAAGCGGATGGACGCCGCATGGTCTATACCCCCCAAATGGTGATTAACGGCACGTCGCATGTGGTTGGTAACCGACCCAAGGATGTATTGGAGTTGATCGAGATGGATCATCGCAAGCCGGGTGCAGTGGCGCTTTCGGCCGAATATGACAGCGGTCAGGTCACCATACAGGCAGAGCGTCTTGATGGCGGCTCTTCCCCGTTATCGGTTGTCATGCTGCGGTATTCTCCCCGTAATGAAGTGCGGATCACAGCAGGCGAGAATGGAGGCCGATCCTTAAGCTATGCTAATGTTGTGACTGATATGCGTGCCATAGATGTTTGGGACAACAAAGACCCCTTATTCATGAACTTGCAGGCACCCGGTGAGGCCCCGATCGTCATTTTGCTGCAACGGGACGGCGGCGTGGGCGCGATTGAAGCGGCGGTGCAGCTACGCTGAGCGTGCGTAACTCGATGGTCGATTCAGTAACCTGCAGACGGCCCAATTGGCTGATCTCCGAAAGCCAAGAAGCCGCGCCTAATCTGTGAGCAGTGCCCGAGCAAAGCAACCGCTGTCCAAAGATTCAAAGAAATGGGGCGATTTTGCACAGAAGCGCCCCTTTTCAGTCTCGTTGCATAGGTTATATGTTGCCATCAAGGGTGGCGAGGCGACGCATAGCGAAAGCACGAATGGCGCATCTGATCTGGAACATGGCGGACAAGGACGACGACGGAAACGGCGGCGATACCTCTGTAATTGTCGAGACAAAACCAAAAACAAAGCGCCCACCGCTCTACAAGGTGCTGCTTCTAAATGACGATTACACACCGATGGAATTTGTGGTCTCGGTGCTGGAACGCTTCTTTGGCATGTCTCACGCTCAGGCCTTTGAGATCATGTTGACCGTACATAAAAAGGGCGTGGCCGTCGTTGGCGTTTTCAGCCACGAGATCGCTGAGACCAAAGTGGCGCAGGTAATGGATTTCGCGCGGCGTCACCAGCATCCGCTGCAATGCACCATGGAAAAGGAATAGGGTGAGCTTAGGCCACCGGTTGCACATGGCTCTGGAACATGGCGTTTTGACGCTTCCGGAGACGGGTCGTTTGGCCGTGTTTGGTCCTGTTGCGGGCTCTGACATGTCGTCTCTGCCACAGGACCGTTGTGACATCATCAGCACATTTCGTCCGGACAAAGATCACTTTGAAGCACAGGGATGGACGTGTCAGTTGCGAGCGGAGGGGCGATATACACTTGCGCTTGTAACCGTGGCACGAGCGCGAGCACTTACGCTGTCGCGGCTGGCCGAGGCGGCCTCGGTTTGCGATGGCGTTTTGGTTGTCGACGGCGAGAAAAAAGACGGTGTCGAGGCCATTCTCAAAGCCTGTCGCAGCATAGGGGAGACAGGCGCGTCGGTCTCCAAATCGCATGGCAAGCTCTTTACCTTTTCGCCGGGCCCAGACGTCGCGAGCCTGAGACAGACCGCTCCGACGCGCATCAACGGCACCTATGTAACGGCGCCAGGTGTTTTTTCGAGCGACGATATCGATCCGGGCTCCGCGCTGTTGGCAGAGAAGCTACCGGAGAGATTGGGCCCTTTTTTGGCTGATTTTGGCGCCGGTTGGGGGTACCTCGCAAATCAGGCGCTTGCGCGCCAGGGTGTAGAGAAAGTGTATCTGGTGGAAGCGGAGCATAATGCCCTTGACTGCGCGCGGCTGAATGTGGTCGATCCGCGGGCGGATTTTCACTG
This sequence comes from Pseudomonadota bacterium, assembly GCA_039025595.1. GTDB lineage: Bacteria > Pseudomonadota > Alphaproteobacteria > Rhodobacterales > Rhodobacteraceae > Roseovarius. Next base: position 6,443 of record JBCCNY010000164.1, read on the forward strand.
GGCCGATGTCACAAACTGGCAGGCGCCCGAGCCCCTGGATGCGGTGGTGATGAACCCGCCGTTTCACATCGGTCGGAGCGCAGACCCGTCGCTGGGGCGCGCCTTTATCCAAGCGGCGGCCCGCCAATTGAAGCCCCGTGGCGCTTTATTCATGGTCGCCAACAGGCATCTGCCATACGAGGCAACACTGGAAAAACTCTTTGGCCGGGTCGACAGCCTGGCAAATCATCCGCAGTTCAAAGTCCTGATGGCGTCACGCCCGTCTAACGCGGGGTCTCGTTTTGTGCATCGGACTGGATCGCGTTCAGGTTCGCGTTCTGGCTCGCGTTCAGGGCCTCGCACTGATCGGTGAACTTCGCTAACGTGGCGTGATGGGCAATCAGGAGAGCAGCAAGGATGTCGTTTTCCATCTCGGGCAAGACCGCAATCGTGACCGGCGGTGCCAATGGGGTCGGTCTGGCTATCGGTCGTCATTTTGTGGACCAGGGTGCCAATGTGATGTTTGCCGATATGGATGAAAAACACCTTATCCATGAATTGGGCCAAAACGAGGAAGACAGCCCGTCTCGCTATTTCGCCGGCGATCTGCGTCAGAA
>JBCCNY010000165.1:0-7001 GCA_039025595.1 Pseudomonadota bacterium
GGTGAATGACGTCCTTGTCTGGCTGGGTATGGTGGCCGATGACAGCCGCCTCATTATGATGAACAACCAGACCGGAACGATCATCGCAATGACGCATATCTTGCTGCCGTTCATGATCCTTCCGATGTTTTCCGTCATGCAAACCATACCGCCCACCTATCTGCGAGCCGCGAAATCTCTGGGTGCAACGAATTGGACAGCCTTCTGGCGCGTTTACTTTCCACAATCGGTGCCGGGTATTGGCGCTGGTTCAATTCTCGTTTTTATTCTTGCCATTGGTTACTACATCACGCCCGAGATCGTAGGCGGGACAACCGGGACTTTCATCTCCAATCGGATCGCCTATCACATTTCCAGCTCGCTCAATTGGGGGCTTGCGGCGGCGCTCGGTACTATTTTGCTTGGCGCTGTCCTGATCCTCTACTGGGCTTACGATAAGATCGTGGGCATCGACAACGTGAAGCTGGGCTAAGAGTATGGCGACTTACACTCTCACACATGTAGCACGAAAGCCGCTTAGTTTTTCGCTTCCTGTTTTGGGCGCTGCGGGCGGGTTTTTGGGGATATTCGTTGGGACCGCGCAAGGTTCGACACTCTTTGGTCTTTTGGCGGGCGCCTTGCTTCTCGTTGGGATTGGTTTTGCTTGCCTGCAATTCATGGACGGCGACAAGGAAGCCACCGGGAAATGGGTGGCACGCGTTATTGCGATTGCAGGCGGCTATCTGATCGGCGGTCTTCCCGGCCTCATTCTGGGAATAGCATTTGGCTACTTTTTCGCATGGTTCATCTACTGGGTCGGGGAAGGTAGGTATCGCGCAAACCTTGTCCCGTATCTGACCTCAGGTCAGGTTCTGTGGTATTATAGTTTCCGTGTGATCTGCGGATTGATTTTCTTCTTTTTGATTGCGCCCATCGTGGTGGTGATGCCACTCAGTTTCAATGCAGAGGATTTTTTCACCTTCACGCCAGAAATGCTGCGATTTGATCCGGAAGGCTATTCCCTAAAGCACTACAGAGACTTCTTCACCAATCCAGATTGGCAACAAGCGTTATGGAACTCTGTGAAAATCGCACCCGTGGCGACACTTTTTTCCGTCACCCTTGGCACGCTCGCGGCGATCGGGTTGAGTTCCGAACATGTGCCCGCGCGGCGCGCGATCATGGCTATTCTAATTTCTCCCATGATTGTGCCATTGATCATTTCTGCGGCGGGGATGTACTTTTTTTATTCTCGCCTGGGACTTCAAGGGACGTATTGGGGTGTTGTTCTGGCACACGCCGCGCTCGGCATTCCGTTTGTGATCATCACGGTCACCGCAACACTTGTCGGGTTTGATCGCTCACTAACTAGAGCGGCAGCGAGTATGGGCGCTGATCCTGTCACCACCTTTTTCCGGGTACAGATGCCGCTTATCTTACCTGGTGTGATTTCAGGTGGGTTGTTTGCCTTCATTACATCTTTTGACGAGGTCGTCGTCGTGATTTTCGTCGGGTCTGCGGGTCAGCAGACACTGCCATGGCAAATGTTCACGGGCTTGCGCGAGCAAATCTCACCGACAATCCTCGCTGTGGCAACCATACTTGTGGCTATTTCCATCGCTTTGCTCACCACGGTTGAACTGCTACGCCGTCGGTCAGAGCGCCTTCGCGGGATGAGTCCGTCTTGAACCCACTTACATCGCTAATGTAGAGACCCACCGAACAGGATTGCGGATGATATCCACGACGTAAGGATGATCTTCCGGTCAACGCGGCGGAACGCGTTAACTTCGTCATTTTCAATATCCAAGAGACGCAATGCATTGAGTGAGATCTACGTCACAGTTTTCGGTCAGTGTCTTTTTGATGTGATTTGGCAGATCAGAACGATCAAGGCCACCCGTCTGGTGCGCTGGTTGCAAGAAAAAACTGCGCATCATTTCTCAAGCAACTGATAAAAAACTCAGGAACCAGAGTTTATAATTTTAAGGTGGCGTGGAATGAGTATGCAGCTAATGGTTCGACGTTTATTGGACAATGAATTCCGCGTGCAAGGCACCAGCGGATTTGATGCTCTTGAGAATATCAATCATGTCTCTTGGAGACACGCCTAAGGCGTTCAGACCCGCGATTACCTCTGACAGCGATGTGCCTTCGGGAACCTCCGCCAATCCGATACCCGGTTCTTCTTCAATCTCAGCTACAGTCCGCGGTACTACGATCGTCTCTCCTTCGGCAAAAGGATTAGGTTGCACTGCAAGCGGTGTCTCTTCGACCCGAAGTGTAAGGTTTCCTTGCGACACCGCCACTCTGGAGATACGCACTTCCTCACCCATAACGATCGTGCCGGATCTTTGATCGACCACAACACGCGCTTTGCGTTCCGGCTGAACGAGTATGTTTTCGATTTGGCTGAGGGCATGGGCTGTCGATCTCGCGCCGGTTCCCGTCATGTTCACTCGGACCGTTCCCGAATCCAGCATCAATGCGACCGAATTGCCAAAGTTTGCATTGATCGCCCGCTCAATACGATCTGCAGTTGTAAAATCGGGGTTTCTCAATGCCAACCTCAGAGAGTCGAGCGTAGACAATTCGAAATCGATTTCGCGCTCCACGCGCGCGCCGGAGGGTATAACACCTGTCGTTGGTACGCCCTGGACCACGCGAGCCGCCTCACCTTCGGCAGCGGCTCCACCCGCAATAATCGCACCCTGCGCCACCGCGTAGATTTGACCATCGGCAGCGTTAAGAGGTGTCATTACAAGAGTCCCCCCGAGCAGGCTGTCGGAATCACCTATAGCTGAAACGGTGACATCAATCTGTGAACCAGACCGTGCAAATGGTGGAATGGTCGCTGTAACGAAAACCGCAGCGACATTTCTGGGACGGAATTGTTCGCCTGATACATTTACGCCCAAACGTTCCAGAATGTTTGACATAATTTCCTCGGTGAAGGGCGCATTTCGAATGCCGTCACCTGTACCATTCAACCCAACGACCAGCCCATATCCGACCAAATCGTTGCCGCGTACACCGTCAAAGTCTACCAGATCCTTGATGCGTATCTGGCTCGCCATCGCGAAACTGGATGCGAAAATGAGGAAAACCGCAGCAAGACATGTATTCACTCTAAAGCCTGTCATCAAAGGAAATTCACCAGGCTGAGGCGCGACGATCGCGCGGTGAGTGTGTAGAGCATTTCCAACCGGATCTGAACCGCTTCAAGTTCCGTCGCTGTCTCAAATGGATCCGCTTCGATGAGTTGAGCGCGAGCAATTTCCATACTGGATGTCTCTGTCTCAATTCGAGTTGTTGCCGCTTCGATACGGCCTTCGGCAAAGCCCAGGCTTGCCTGAAGCCTGGTTATACCTTCTCGATCACTCAGTGTCGTCTCAGTCAATGACTGGAGCAGTCTTTCAGTTTCACCTTCCGACAGCACCAACCCGGGGTCAGTAATTAGTGCTGCCAACGCCGTTGTTTTAAGAACATCACGGATCGCTTGGTTATCTGCTCTGAGAGCGAAATTCACGCTTTCTCCAGCCCCGAGATCGAATTCTGCAAGATCAGTTGTCGCACCCCGGTAAATGTCGGTTTCGAAGCCTCCACCCGGGCCAAAGTAAGCGTCAGCCGCCGCTGTTACATCAGCCGCTGTGGTAAGACCAGAAATCGCGGCTCGCACATTCGTCAACACGGTTTCTTCAGTTTCCAAGGGCAGCGTTGCAACGTCTGTGCCCGAAAACAGAGCTCGACCTGCGACGGTCGTGTTCAGACTGGAAAGCACGGAGTTCAGCGATGCTCGTGCTTCGAGAGCGACATTCTCCTGGTCATTGAGACCCGCAGCCGTGAAAGACAAAGCCAGTGTATTCACCAGATCGCCAAATTGGGTCTGTACTTGATCCAAGGCCACCTGCATCACGGTCGCTTGTGTCTGCGCTTCTGAGACAGTTCTTGAATAGGTATTGAGCAGAGATATTTCTCTTTCAAATCCTGCCAGGCCAGAAAACCGACCGCTAAGTTGATCTGTGACATCCTGGACAAGTCCCGAGGTCAACTCTTGCGTCAGGCGATCAAGCTCTTGACGTACGGCGTTGTTTTGACGGCTCAGACTAAAAGTCTGAGCGAGATCCCCAGTGGATATGATGTTCATGAGGCTATCCGAAGCAATGTGTCAATCATTTCGTCTATGGTTTGTATCATTTGCGCGTTGGCGGAATACGCCTGTTCAACAAGAAGTAAGTTCTGAAGCTCGGTATCCGAGTCGACGCCGTCTTGTAGTTCCAGCTCAACCAAGCTGGCCTGACGAGTGGCGGCAAAACTCTGTGATTGCTCTAGAAACAGTCTTTGCTGCCCTGCATCAGATAGAAAAGCTGTCGCGTGTTCAGCAAAGCTGCGGTTTATGCTGCCAAGACCTCCTGATGCCAACGCGTTGCGCGTGCTGACAGTATTTGAGAGCGACAGCAGAAGAGCTCCATCACCAACTTGGCCTGGAAGCGCTGCTCCTAGACCATCGCGAATCCGGTACACTTCACCTGCCTGAGCGGGGTCGACGAGAGCATTCACAGACACACGACCCGCAATTCCTGCCTCATTTAAAGGATCAAAAATAGCTCCGCCGTCAGTGAACAGGCCGGGATCGCCAGGCAAACGGGTTGTATCAAGCGCTGGATCCTGAAACCTATCAATAAGGTTGCGCGCGATCGCATCGATGTTCGCTTGAGCATCAGGTGCAAGCGTATCGCGCACTTCAAACAAAGCTGATAGTCTCCCTCCAGCTATTGGACTGCTATCGCCTGACGGAGTGATTGGCAGCCCATTTATCTCCAACCCTGAGAGCAGACCGTTTCCGAATGTCATATGTGGAGCAATGGTATTTGACGGGGTGAAAGACAGTTCAACGGGTGGCCCGTCGATAAGAATGGCGCCACCAGGAGAGAACAACGCGATTGTATCATTGTCGCGTGGCGCGATTTTGACTGGAATGTACTCAGCGATCTGATCAACGAGCCCTTGCCTTTCGTCAAAAAGTGATGCCGACAATCCGCCAGTATCCTTTGTTGTGGCAATCTGAGTATTAACTGTCTGGAGTTCGCCTAGCAGGCGGTTGATGTCTTTGACTGCTAAATCAATTCCAATTTCCGCTTCCGTTCTCTCTCGTTGAATTGAGTCAGACACAGTGTTTAATTTTGAAGCGAGTGTTTTTGCGCTCTGAACCGCCTGAGAGAGTCGAACATCCTCCTCGGGTTTGGCCGCCGCAGATGTGAGGCTGCTTTCAAAGTTGACGATCAGCGCATTGAGTGACCCCGCTTCTCCTGGTAGTCCGATTTCATTTTCGAGAAATACTGCGAAGTCGTTGCGTGCTTCTGAATAAGCAAGCTCACTGTCGGCCGTGCGGCGTTCGTTTAAAAGGTTCTCATCGACATTTCGTGAGACACCGACGACGGAAACACCTCCAATTCGACCCTGACTACTCAGAACAATTTCACGCGGCGCATAACCATCCGTCAAAACATTTGCGAGGTTCGTTGAGACAACGCCTGCTGCCCTTGAGCTGGCATTCAAACCTGAAATAGCACTGGAGAGAGCGGAGGTAATGCTCATATTTGAACCTCTCGAATCAAATCTATTGGAGACGCTTTATCAACGCTTAATGTTTGTCGTTTCCTGAAGCATTTCATCAACTGTTCGTACAACTGTTGCGTTTGAAGAATAAGCGCGTTGTGTTTGGATCATATCTGTCAATTCGCCCGCCACGTCGGTTGACGATTCCTCACGAGCAAAAGAGAGTATAGAACCTGTCGGACCGCTTCCTGCATTGTACAAGAAGAAGGCGCCGCTTTCAGGTGATGGCATATAGGTTTGGCTGTCCATAGCCACCATTCCGTTCGGGTTGGGCAAGTCGACCAGTGGAACCTGATAGATTACCCGCGTGATTCCGGTGTCAAAAGAGGCGATTACTAATCCCGTCTCGTCGATTTCAACACCTGTCATGTTGCCAACCGCAGATCCATCTTTAGAGATTGCATTGGGTTGAAATCGATTTCCGAGCTGTGTCAAACCATCAACAGCACCTAGCTGGCCGATGTTCACCTCCATTGGACCACCCGCAACGTTGACAATCGCAGAGCCCGTTGCCGCATCATAGGCGCCGCCTGAAACTGTCGTCACACTTAACAGCGTGCCACCTGTGGCTCGGGCATCATCAAACTGAAGCGTATACTCGCCGATGACGACACCAGGCTGCGCAGTGTCGCGAACTGTCATCGTCCACCGGTTTGTCTCGCCAGTTGCCGGAACATCTGGTGAATACTCAACGAGCAGTGTCTCGGATTGACCAAGATTATCAAAATACTCGATCGAGATTTGCTGCGATGTGCCAGGAGCGCCTGCATCCGTGGCGGTTGCAGGCAAATTCAAAGAAATATCAACACGCGTTGTGGGCGCACCGGTCAACTGGTTGAGATTGATCTGAATGGCTTCAAGACCATCGGTCGTGTCTCTTGGAAATTGTGGAACCGTTCCATCTGGGTTGGCCGGCCAACCCAAAAGAACAAGACCCGTATCGGTGACAAGATACCCGTCACCGTTCGTTCTGAAGGATCCTGTCGTCGTCAGGAGAAAGTCAGGCGATGGGTTACCGCCCTCGATCTGAGTCAATTGTGTAACGGGAAACATACCACGACCACGAACCGCGAGGTCTGTTGGATTCGATGTCGAGATGATGGACCCGCTTTGGTCTATTAGACGCTGCGTGCTGGCGCGGACGCCACCCGCCGAATAGGAGCCTCCTCCTCCAGACGTGACTAGGGACTGGAAATCAGCTTCGACACGTTTGTATCCGTAAGTTGATGAATTTGCGACGTTGTCCGAAATTGCGGCGAGCCGTGTCGCGTTGGCGTTCAAACCGGCCACACTAGCACTCAACGAAGATGAAATTGTCATGACACGCCTTTCTGCTGCATCCAAATTGTTGGCAACAGTCATAGCGACGTGCTTTTAACAGCAGGCTAACGTCTAAAATCCGA
>JBCCNY010000166.1:0-6971 GCA_039025595.1 Pseudomonadota bacterium
GCCAACAAGCTCGACTTGCCGCTGCCATTGGGGCCCATCAACACGTGTAGCTCGCCCGTGCGCACGCGAAGATTCACGTCCTGAACGACAGGCTTGCCTTCGATTTCCACGGTAAGATCCCGGATATCAAGCATAGTCGCAGACCTTTACGCACCGCCTGACCACCCGCGCTAAGCGGCCAGCATGTTCCCTGTATCGGGCGCCCGCAATCGACTCGCGCAGAGGATAGCCTGCCGCGCCAAGAACGCCAGAGAATTCGAATGAGCCTCATTGAAAACCTGTCGTCATGACATGGGACAGCGGCTGTTCGAAGATGGCAAATCCTGTTCGGGTCGTTTCACGAATGCTAAATTCGCCTGCGCGTTACAGAAGTCAGCAAATGTGTCAGGCGCTCTCGGCCAAGCCGGATGCTGGCAGCGCCTCCTGCAACCGTATGCGCGCATCCACCGCAACAAGTCCACTCGGCGCTGCAATCAGGGGATTGATATCCATCTCAGCGATTGAGGGCATCGCCTGACAAAGATCGGAAATCCGAAGCAGAAGATCGACCAGTGCTTCGATGTCAACCGGTGCCATGTTGCGATAGGCGCTCAACAGGCGCGCCATTTTCGTCTGGGCCAAAAGGCCATGCGCACCCGGGCGCGTCAGCGGGATCAGCCCTGTCGCTACATCGCCCAGCAATTCCACAAGCGTGCCGCCCGCGCCAACTGTGATCACCGGTCCAAAGGCGGGATCCTGTGTCACCCCGATCAGCATTTCGCGGGCATCTTCAGGTGCGACCATCGGTTCGACCGTAACGCCCGCAATATGAGCGGTGGGCTTGCGCTCGCGCGCTCGTGCACAGATCGACTCAAACGCAGCGGCCACCGCCGACGGGCTGTTGAGGTTCAACTCCACGCCATCGACCTCGCTTTTATGCGAGATATCGGGTGACGCAATTTTGAGAACGACAGGCCCGCCGATCTGCTCAAAAACCTCAACGGCCGCTTCCACGCTGGCAGCCAATTGGGGGATCGGACAAGGTATCCCCGCCGCAGACAAGAGCTGTCGCGATTGCGTGTCGCTCAACAGTCCAGCCGGGGCGGTGTCCAAAGCGTTGATCTTCGCCAGCAGAGCCGATGAGGGCGTGCCGACCTTGGTGTCTTGGTCCTGTGCTGCGCCCTTTGCTGCGTGAACCGAGGCGGCCTGAACCGCGATCGCGAAGGCGCGGACCGCTTCCTCGGGGCGGGCGAAGTCCGGCACGCCCTGCCGTCGCATCCGCGCCCGGGCTGAATTCACGCTTCGCCCGCCCAGAAAACAGGACATGACGGGTTTGTCGCTCTGATGATGGGCCGATAGAACGGCTTCGGCCACAAGATCTGGCGCTGTCATGGATTGCGGACTGAGCAAGGTAAGCACCGCGTCGAACCCCTCGCTTTCGGCACAGGCTGCGATGGTTTGTGCATAATGGTTGGCCGTCGCGTCGCCAATGATATCGAGCGGATTGCGCCGCGACCAATTTTGACTGAGGACCGCGTCAAGACGCGCGCAGACGTCATCTGGCAGATCTGAGACACCGAGGCCGCGATCCGACAAGCGATCTGCCGTCAAGACGCCTGCACCACCGCCGTTGGTGACGATGGCCAGTCTGTCCCCTTTGGGCTCGGGATAGGCCGACAACAGCCGCGCCACGTCGATCATCTCGCCCAGCGTGCGCACCTGCACCGCCCCCGCCTCGCGCAGTACCGCGGAAAAGACGGAGTCCGAGCCCACTAGCGCGCCGGTATGTGTGGCCGCCGCCGCTGCGCCTTCAGCGCCGCGCCCGGCTTTGAGAACAAGAACCGGCTTAGATCTTGCGGCATCCCTGATGGCCTGCTGAAAACGCGGCCCGTCGCGCACGCCCTCGACATAGGCCAGGATCACCTTGGTGCGTGGATCGTCCGCCGCCAATGCGATCGCATCGCCCAGCCCCATCTTGAGCGAATTTCCAAGCGACATCATCAGGCTGAAGCCAAGACCCTCGTCTTCTGCCATATCCGCCAGACTGGAACAGATCGCACCGGATTGTGACAGTAGCGCAAGACCTCCGGCGGGTGGCAATGCTGGCTGAAAGGTCGCGTTGAGATAAAGATGCGGCCGGACCAGCCCGAGGCAATTCGGACCCATGACTTGAATACCGCCTGCCTCTGCCGCGGCCAGCAAGTGGCTTTTCCCAGTCGCAGAGGCATCGTCGGTGAAGCCCGCGGTAATGACCACGGCAGCGCGTGTTCCTACGGCGGCGCAGTCTTTCAGAGCGCCGGGGACCGCAGCAGGAGGAATGGCGATCACCGCAAGATCGACCCCTTTGCCACTGGCGGATTGCGCAGGGATGCAAGAATGACCGCCCAACATGTCGTATTTCGGATTGACCGGAACGACCTCGCCTGGAAAGCCTTGGGAAATCAGGTTGCGAAAAATATGCGTCCCGGGTGCGGCGGGTCGGTCAGAGGCACCGTAGACTGCAACTGAACTGGGGTTGAGAAAGGCGTCTGAGGCGGACGTCATCGATTGAATTCCTTTCGCAAAATGTGGTCTGCACGGACACGACCCTCCCCTCGGCTTGCAAAATACGCATGACACGCCGGTACGATTTGATCTGACGCAAGTTCTCTGATCACAACGCCGCTAGTCTACTGTTCCTTTCATCAAAGGTCGAAATCTTGGTCAATAGTGCCGACATGCCCGCCCTGCGCAGTTTTCTTAGATCATGGGCCGAGGGGCGAGAAATCGAAACCCACGCCGCGCGCATCTATCTCGGCGAAACGACAGCGCTGAAAGTAAAGCGCCCCGTTCGCTACGCGTATCTCGATTTCACCGATGCTGAGGTTCGCAAGAATATGCTGGGCCGCGAACTGACGCTCAACCGTGCCGTAGCCCCGCAGATTTACCGCGATCTGGTGCCATTGACCTGTGAGGACGGACAGTTTGCGATCGATGGCCCCGGCGAGGTCGTGGAATGGGCATTGCGGATGTGGCGTTTCCCACCCGAGGCGGGTCTTGACCGGATCGTTGAGCGGAACGAATTTACCGATGATCTCGCGGAACGGCTGGGTGGTGTGATCCACGACCTGCATGAGGCGAGCGTGCCATCTATGTCCGATGGGGTCGCGCTGGTGCGCAGGGTTCTGGACGGGTTGATACAGGAATTTGATCATCTGGCGCAACAAGGGCTCCACCTCCCGGTCAAACCGGTTCTGCGTCAGGCAGCGGTCGCTGTTGAGCGTGTGAGCACGCTCTTGGCAGACCGCGCTCAGGCAGGGTTTGTGCGTCGGTGCCATGGGGATCTGCACTTGCGCAACATCGTTCTGCTGGACGGACGGCCCGTGCCTTTTGACGCCTTGGAATTCAGCGAAGATCTGGCCATTTGCGATGTGCTCTATGATCTGGCGTTTCTGCTGATGGATATGCAGCACAAGGGTGCTGTCGCGCAGGCCAATCGGGTGTTAAATGCTTACTTCGATTGCGCATCTGGCGACGAGGTTCTGAGCGGTCTCGCAGCATTGCCACTGTTTCTCGCCCTTCGCGCCCTGGTGCGCGCGGTGGTTTCCGCGGATCTGGCAGCGGCGACATCGGAGACCGGGTCTCCTAGACATGCGCAAGACTATCTCCAATTTGCCAGCCAGGCTCTGTCTGAAGATCCGCCGAAACTCTATGTCGTTGCGGGTCTTTCCGGGACGGGAAAGACGACGCTGGCGCGATTGATGTCTCCAGATCTTCCAGGACCTTGTGGTGCGCTTCTGTTGCGCAGCGATATAGAACGCAAGCGGGGAGCACGTGTCGCACCGTTGACCCGCCTACCGGCCTCGGCCTATTCGCGGGATAAGTCAAAGGCGGTCTATGACGCTCTTTTCCGGAAGGCGGACGTCGTTTTGCGGTCGGGTAGTTCTGTCATTCTTGATGCGGTCTTCGCGCAGCCTGAAGAGCGCGAGGCGGCTGAGGCAGTAGCGAGACGATGCGATGTGTCGTTCCGCGGCCTTTGGCTGGAGGCGCCGGAACTCTTGCGAAGCGCCCGAGTAACGGCGCGGCAGGCCGATGCCTCGGATGCCACGGCTGAGATCGTCGCGCGGCAAAGTGGTTTTGACATCGGCCTGATCACCTGGGAGCGATGGCAGGTCGATGCGGCACCAGATGTGCTTGTCGATCGCATCCTCAAGAGCGAGAGCAGATAGCCCGCGATCCGGCCCTAATGCGCGCCCTAATGCGCCATGAAAATCGGTGTCCCGGTCTGTTCGAGCAAAGTACGCGTCGTTCCCCCAAACACGGCCTGTCGCATACGCGAGTGCCCATAGGCGCCCATCACGACCAGATCTGATCCGGTTTCCTCGGTGCGTTGCAGAATGCACCCGCCTATCTCACGCCCCCCACTTGTATAATGCGACACCGTCACCTTGCATCCGGCATGACTGAGCCAGGTGGCGAGATCTGCGCCCGGTTCGGCCTCGTCGGTGTCATGGATTGTCGAAGGATCGAAGCAGCCGATGATGATCTCGTCGGCCGCTTTCAGTAACGGTTGGGCGGCATGCACGGCATTTGCGGCTGCCGGGCTGTCATTCCATGCGATGAAGATCTGTTTTGGCGCGCCAAACTCGACGCTGTTCAAAAGCACGCCGACCGGTGAATGAAAGAGGATTGCGTGTACGCATTCTTTGAACATATCGGGGTTGTCGCGCAGGTCGGGGGCCAGATAAGCCAGATCCACCGTCCGAGCCGAGGCCGCCACATAGTCGCGTATATCTGGTTGGGGCGACAAAATTGGCCGTATCTCTCCCGTGGCGCCCTGTCGTGCGAGCACCGCTTCTAGCGCGTTGGTGCGCTCTTTCAGATCAGAACCCGCCGCTTCAACCATCATCTGCCAGCTATCGGCACCGGCAGAACCGGCGTAGGGCAAGCCGCCATAGGCATTGAATGGCAGGGTGGGGGCGGTCGAGATCAGCAGACAGCGCAGACGCACGCCGCTTGCTTGCGCAAGAGCTGCGGCTTTGGCAAGCGCATCATCGGGAGTATCCATTGTCATTAGGTATAACGCGGTCTGATTTTGCATGATATCCTCCCAGTCAAATTGATCGCGGTCCGCTACTTGCTGAACAGGACCGGCAAACGAGCTTTTCGCAACAAAGACTGACTCGTCGCGCCCAACACGAAATCATAGGCCGTCGAATGGCCGTACGCGCCAGTTGCAATCAGGTCCGCGCCGGTCTCGAAAGCGCAGGTCATCAGGACCTCCGAAATCGACTGACCGGAACGGTCGAGATGGCGCAACTCGACGTTCAGGCCGTGGCGCGCAAGCGTGGCGGAGAGACCAATCATGTCTGCATCATGCATCTCGTCCGCCTGGCGTTTGCCTACCCTTAAAACCGTGATGTCCGCGTCGTGATCCGTTACGCCGATCAGGTCATGCGCGGCGCGTGCGGCTTCGCGCGTATCACTCCAACCCAGCAACAGGCGTTTGCCGATTTCTGGTCCTTCGTAACCGAGGGGAACGACAATCACCGGACGTCCACTTTGTTGGATCACGGCCCGTTGCACACCGTGCTGGTCAAATCGGTCGGTTGCTTTGTCGGCTTGGGACATGATCACAACGTCCGCGGCGCGCGCGCTTTCAACCAGACGGTCGGCGGCCGTTTTTGATTGCGCCTTCAGCAACCGGTACTCGCTGATAAAATCCTCGTTCTGCGTGGCGGTGTTGAAAATTGCGCGGATCGCTTCGGCTTGTTCTTTCTGGCTGGCGTTGAAAGTAGCAAAAGCCTTGGCATCCACATGCATGGCAATACCGGGGTACACTTCCAACGCTTCGAGCGTGTGCAGGCCGATCAAGTGAGCACTATGCTTGCGCGCCAATGGGACGGCGACGGCCATTAGCGTGCTCGCGTGTTCTGGTGTTGTCAGGCACACCAACAGGGTTTTCAGATGCAAATCGGTTCTCCCGTTGCAAAGCTGGTTTGTTTTGCAAAGGCGGGCCCGCATGCCCCCGCATCTTGTGAACGCAGGATCAGAAGATCAGGCTTCGGGCCGGGACGCAACACTCGGATAAATCTGTGCAGGCTGGACGCCGGTCGACGTCGCGGAGGCCGGCGGTTTGAGCGGAGCGAGACAATAGCCTCTCGCCCCGCTCAACATCAGGCTGCTGGTTTAACCTGCCCTTGGGATTGCGCGCGCAACGCGGGTTCATTCAGCAAGATGACGGTTTGACTGCCATCCAGTGCGATGGTTCCGGATTTGCGCAAGGCGGTGAAGCAGCGGCTGACGGTCTCAATCGTCAGACCTAGAAAATCGGCGATATCGGCGCGGCTCATCGGCAGCTTGATCTGTCGGTAGGCGCCCATGCGGTTGCCATTGCGCTCCATGAGAACACTAAGAAAGGAGGCCACGCGTTCTGCTGCACTTTTACGACCCAACATCATGAAATGATCCTGCATCGCGCTGATCTCTCTCAGTGCAGCTTGCAGCAGTTTTGAGTGCAGCGCTGGATCGCCGTCACCCGTCTCTAGTGCAGAGCGCCGATAGGAATGAAGGGTGGCATCACTGATCGCGTCGCAATCGGTATGATGACAGCCGTTTGCCGGAAAGCCGATGATATCGCCGGGATAGCCGAAGGCGATCACCTGGCGCCGACCATCTTCCAGAAGACGTGTGAGGCGCACCACACCGCTTGCCACCTCGTACAACCGCTCAACCGGATCTCCCTCGAAATACAAATACGATCCAGATGCTACTCGAAGTGTTGGTGCATGCGCTTTCGACGTCGCTGACACGTTCTGCGTGCCCCCGATATCAGGTGTCTGGCCAAGATCGTTTGAGATCGTGACGTACATTTTGCTTGTCTCCCGTTTAATCCCGGGAACCCTTTTGAAGGTTAAATGTATGACCAATACCCGCTTGTATGTATCGTTTTGTATCAAAGTGTAGCGTAGAGGTATATTGCACTCGCGCAGTCTCGTCAGGCAGTGTCGCAC
>JBCCNY010000167.1:0-6943 GCA_039025595.1 Pseudomonadota bacterium
ATGGGGGCCAAACTGGCTGCGCCCGGTCTTCGCGCTGCTTGTGTCGTCCAGCGTGGCGGGGTTTGCCACAGCGCCGATCGCGGCGGCGCACTTTAACCAGATCGCGCATTATGGACTAATCGCCAATCTCGTAAGCGTGCCATTGATGGGGACGTTCGTCATGCCGATGGCGGTGGTGGCCGCGCTGCTCATGCCGTTCGGTCTCGACGGTTTGGCGCTCTGGGTCATGGGCTGGGGGCTCGATTGGATCCTTGGCGTGGCGCATTTTGTCTCGAACCTCGAGGGCGCACGCGGCACGGTGCCCCGACCGGATCCTGTTGTTTTGCCGATGATCTCGCTTGGCATTCTGTTTGTCATTCTGTGGCGGGGACGCGGCCGTTGGGCGGGTGTGCTGCCGGTGGCGGTCGCTTTCCTTTTTTGGTCTCAGACAGAGCGCCCCGAGATCCTGATCGCCGACACCGGGGGTCTTGTCGGCATTTTGACTGAGGAAGGGCGCGCCCTGTCCAGCCCTCGCGGCGGCGGCTTCATCGCGCGCAATTGGTTGGAAAATGACGGCGATGCCAGCGAGCAGGAACAGGCCCATTCACTCTGGCGCGAAAATGACATGCCCGTGCTGACTCTGCGCGGAAAACGCGCCGCGGCGCAACTGACCGAATGTGAGCCGGATCAGATCGTTGTCCTGAACACGATACCTGACGATATCGATCTGCCGTGCCGCGTTTTTCACCCCGGGACTCTGAGAGAGACCGGGGCTCTGGCACTCCACATTCATGATGATGGGGTAGGGGTCGTGTCGGCACGTCAGATCAGTGGATCGCGGCTCTGGAATGACGGATCCGTCCGCCGCGCCCTTGGTCACTGAACTGGCCCGCTAATATTTGCGGATCAGACCCACGAGCTTCCCTTGCACCTTCACCTTGTCTTCCGGCAAAATGCGGGTCTCATAAGCCGGGTTGGCGGCCTCCAGCGCAATGGCATTGCCGCTACGGCGGTAGAACTTTTTGAGCGTGGCTTCATGATCTTCCACCAGGGCGACCACAATGTCGCCGTTATGCGCCGTGGACGTTTCGCGGATTACGACGACATCGCCGTCATTTATACCGGCGTCGATCATGGAATCGCCCTTGACTTCAAGCGCATAGTGCTGGCCTTTGCCGCTCACCATGTCGCCGGGAACAGTCACGTTGTGGCTGGCATGCGCGATCGCCTCGATCGGAACACCGGCCGCGATCCGGCCCATCAGAGGTAACTCCATCACGTTAAGCGCCTCTACCGGCAAATTGGCTGCAGGCGCCTTCGGAGTGTGCTCCGGCGCAGATGCATCGCCATCAATGACGCGCGGGTTGAAGCCGCGCTGCGCGTCGCGCGTCCCGGCCTGGCGTTTGATATCCAGACGCTCCGCCATCCCGTCCGGCAGTTTTATGATTTCCAGAGCCCGGGCACGATGCGCGAGGCGTCGGATAAACCCCCGCTCTTCCAGTGCGGTAATCAGCCGGTGGATACCCGACTTAGACCGCAGATCAAGTGCATCCTTCATTTCGTCAAAACTGGGTGGCACCCCGTCGCGTTGCATCCGCGTGTGGATAAATTCGAGCAAATCCAGTTGCTTTCTTGTGAGCATCTTTGCCTCCTGCCTCGGCCGAACCTCGATCTAATTTGCCATTTGTTCTACTCATGTTCTTGTTTTGTGTCAAGCGGACACACGTATTACGGTCCTGAGTTGGGGATAAGTGCGGATAACCAGCGCGCCTTGACTGAACAGATGTTCAAAGTGGCAAATAATCCACAAGCGCGCCCCGCTCGCGGGCCGGATCCTTTGGCGGGCGGATTAGCAGTGCATTGGCACCGGCCAGAACGCTCAGCAGGCTGCTGTCCTGTCTGGAATCGGGTGTCAGCTCTCCGGTTTTGAGCGTGGCGCGCATATAGTGCTCGCGCGGCCCGTTGGGCGGCATCGGCACAGCAAGACGGGCTGTGCGCCGAAGCCTTGGCGCGGCCTCCAACCCCTGTAAGCGATGGATCATCGGCGTCAGAAAGACATGTCCACAGACCATGGCCGATACCGGATTTCCGGGCAAACCCAGAAGCACGGCATCGCCCATCCGACCTGCCATCAGCGGTTTACCGGGTCGCATCGCTACTTTGTAAAATGATCGGTCCAGCCCTCGATCGGCTGCAACAGAGCCGACCAGATCGTGATCCCCCACCGAGGCGCCGCCGATCGTGACAATGATGTCGGCGCCAGTTGCCAGATCGAATACGGTGTTGAGCGCGGCTTTGCTATCGCGTGCAATGGGTAGCAGGCGGGGAATGGCCCCGAGATCGCGCAGCAAAGCGGCCAGACCAAAGCTGTTAGAAGCGACGATCTGATCGGGCCCCGGAGCCTCGCCTGGCATCACCAGCTCATCCCCGGTAGAGATCAGCGCCACCACAGGGGCGCGGTGCACGTGGACTGTTGCGATATTCATCGCCGCCAGCAGCGCCACATCCGCAGATCGCAGCATACGCGGCGCGTCGATCAGGTGCCCGGCTTGAAAATCGCCGCCGGCCGGTCTGATCCAATTTTCTACCTTGTGCCGGTCCGTGATGGTGATGCTCGTCTCTGATCGATCGACATCTTCTTGCAAAACGACGATATCCGCGCCGTCCGGAACCGGTGCACCGGTGAAGATCCTCACGGCTTCTTGGTGTCCGAGTTGACCCTCGAAAGCGTGGCCCGCAGCGGCTTCGCCTATAACGGATAACTCCGCCCCTTCATGAACATCGCTCGCGCGCGCGGCGTAGCCGTCCATGGCCGAGGCGGCAAAGGGCGGTTGATCACGAGCGGCAAGCACAGGCTCGGCCAAGACGCGTCCCGCCGCTTCAAGCAGAGGCACCTCTTCTTTTTCCAATGGAGCGACGAGTTCAAAGAGATGGCCGAGCGCGACCTCGACCGATATCATGACGCCTCGTATCGACCGGATTTGCCCCCGTCCTTGAGCGTCACGCGAAGGCCGCTGATCTCCATCCCGCGATCCACCGCCTTGAGCATGTCGTAGACAGTGAGAGCCGCGGTGGACGCAGCGGTGAGCGCCTCCATCTCGACGCCGGTCTGACCCGTTGTTTTGACGCGTGCTTCGACATGCACACCGGGCAGATCCGCGTCCGGGTTCAAGTCCACCGTCACTTTGGCGAGTGCCAAGGGATGACAAAGCGGGATGAGATCGGCGGTCTTCTTGGCCCCCATGATACCCGCCAGCCGCGCAACCCCCAGCACGTCGCCTTTGCCGGCGCGCCCCTCACTCATCAGCGCGAAAGCGGCTTGTGACATGCGGATCTGCGCCTCGGCCACGGCAATGCGATCGGTGATATTCTTGTCAGAGACATCGACCATATGCGCCTGACCGGCCGCATCAAAATGCGTGAGCTTAGCCTCGTAGCTTTTTGATTTTGTGGTCAAAATATGCCTACTGAATTAAAAGCCACTGGTCATGACCTCGCTCTGGGCGAGGATCTTTCGCGTCGCCGCCGTGACATCCTCCGCGCGCATGAGCGATTCTCCGATCAAAAACGAACGCGCCCCGTAACGCGCGAGATCGGCGAGATCGTCTGACGTATACAACCCGCTTTCAGCAACGATCATCCGTCCCTCCGGCACCAGCCGCGACAAACGCCGAGTGACGTCGAGCGAGGTTTCAAAACTGTTGAGATCGCGGTTGTTAATCCCGATCATCGTCGTAGAGAGTAGCGCGGCCCGCTCCAGTTCCGCCTCGTTGTGAACCTCCAAAAGCGCGTCCATCCCCCAATCGGTCGCCGCCGCCTCCAGCTCGGCGGCCTGCGCATCGCTGACAGAGGCCATGATGATCAGGATACAGTCAGCCCCCCAGGCGCGCGCCTCGGCCACCTGATAGGGATCGTAGAGAAAGTCCTTGCGCAGTACGGGTAGCTCACACGCCTCTCGTGCAGCAATCATGTAATCTGGCGCCCCTTGAAAGCTGGGCGTATCTGTTAGCACCGACAGGCATGTGGCCCCACCCGCTTCGTAGGCGCGCGCCAGCGCGGGAGGATCGAAATCGGGTCTGATGAGCCCCTTGGACGGGCTAGCTTTCTTGATCTCGGCAATCAGACCAAAGCCGGTTTTGCTGGCCTGTAGAAGCGCATCGGCAAAGGGTCGCACCCGCGAGGCATTTTCCGCCTGTCGGTTCAGTTCCTCGAGCGGGAGTGCTGCTTTGGCAGCGGCGATCTCTTCCAGCTTATAGGCTTTGATCGTGTCTAGGATGGATGGGGACGTCATGCGGCCTCCTGCGTGATCCGGGCGAGCGTGGCTAACCGATTGCGCGCCGCGCCACTGTCTATGCTCTGCACCGCCAGCTCAACGCCCTCCTTCAGCGTAGAGGCTTTCTCGACCACTACAAGCGCTCCGGCTGCGTTCAGCAGCACAGCGTCGCGATATGCGCCGCCCGCCCCGTCGAGCAATGCGCCGAAAGCACGGCCGTTTTGTTCTGGCGTACCACCGAGGATATCAGAGATCGGGTGAGTGGGGAGGCTGGCATCCTCGGGATGTAACTCGAATTCCTTGATCGTGCCATCCGGTGCAAGCGCAGCGACATAGCTTACTCCGCAAATGCTAAGCTCATCGGTGCCGTCCGCGCCATGGACAAGCCAGGCGGCTTCGGATCCAAGCGCACCGAGCGTTTCGGCCATAGGGCGGATCAAATCGCGACTGAATGCACCGGTCAGCTGGCGAGCTACACCTGCGGGGTTGGTGAGCGGGCCCAGAATGTTGAAAATCGTTCTGGTTCCAAGTTCACCTCGCACCGGGCCAACATGCGCCATGGCAGGATGATGCATGGGCGCCATCATAAAAGCGATGCCAGCCTCGCGCATCGCCCGTTCAACGATATCTGGGCTCACCATCACGTTGACGCCCATCTGGCTTAACGCATCCGCCGCACCGGACTTGGAACTGAGATTACGGTTGCCGTGTTTCGCCACGGGCACGCCGCAACCGGCGACAACAAACGCGGCCGCTGTCGAGATGTTAAGCGTCCCTTTTCCGTCCCCACCGGTGCCCACAATGTCCATCGCGCCGGGCGGTGCGTCGACCTTGTTGCACTTGGCACGCATCACTGCGGCGGCGGCGGCATATTCGTCAACCGTTTCCCCGCGCGTGCGCAGGGCCATCAGAAACCCGCCCATTTGCGCAGGCGATGCATCGCCGTCAAACAGAGAGGAAAACGCCTGTTCGGCCTCCTGTCGCGTGAGAGATCGGTCTGCCGCGGCGCCGATCAGGGGTTTGAGATCCCCGCTCACGCAGGCTCTCCGACGGGCATCAGATCCAGAAAGTTCTTCAGCAGGGCATGCCCATGTTCGGAGGCGATGGACTCAGGATGAAATTGCACACCATGGATCGGCAAATGACGATGTTGTAGTCCCATGATCGTGCCGTCTTCCAACTCGGCGGTGATCTCGAGGCTGCCGGGGCACGTGTCGCGGTCAACGACGAGCGAGTGATACCGCGTCGCCTCGAAAGGAGTGGGCAGGCCGTTGAAAACACCTGTGCCGCGATGGTGCATCCTGCCGGTTTTACCATGCACGATGTCCGTGTGGCGCTGCACCGTGCCTCCGAAAGCCTGTCCGATCGCCTGATGGCCCAGGCATACCCCCAAAAGCGGCATACCCGTCTCTGCCGCAGCTTCGATCAGCGCAAGACAAATACCGGCCTGATCTGGATCGCAAGGGCCCGGTGATAGCAGAATGCCTGAAGGTTTCATTCCCATCGCCTCCTGCACGTCGAGCGCGTCGTTGCGACGAACCACCACTTCGGTGCCCAATTCACCCACATAGTGAACGAGATTATAGGTAAAACTGTCGTAGTTATCGATCAAAAGCAGCATGGATACTCGGTGTTGTGGTTGATGTGGTATGGCTTTAGGGCCGCGATCGGCGGAAATTCACGCGTTATATGTGCCCGTGCTTGCGCGCCAGCGTCAAGAGGCGCAAAATGCCCTAAAAACGATGCGTGCGAGCTCACTGCATCGATAATGAGAGGTGGTAGCAGTCATGAAAAGCACGATCGCTGGATTTTTGTCCGGTACGGCGGTGTCCGCGCTTGCCTTGGCAAGCGTGTCGGTTCTGGCCACACTGAGCGAGGAACGTCCCGCGTCAATTCGACTGGCCTCTGACACGTCTCAAACCAACGATTTGGCCAACGATTTGGCCAACGATTTGACCGATGATTTGGCCAATAATTTGGCTGATGATACAGCCGACGGTTTGGAAAAAGACTTGGACGCAGACTTGGACGCAGACCTGGACGCGGACTTGGAGGAAGAGCCAGAGGTGCTTGTCCAATCGCCTGAAGTCTTGCCGAGCGACGAGACTTCCGTAAAGACAAGTGACGTTGAGCCGGGGGACCAACCGAAAGCGCCGTCTGTAGCAATGAGCGCGTTGGCAAGCGCCGGCTTGCAAACGCCTGTGCCAGACATTGTGTATGACAACGCGCCAGAGATAATGGACCGACGCCAACCAGACGTTTCGATCTCGAAGGCTGTGCTATCCGCACCGGAGCCAACACAGGAAGAGCTTGATCTGGCCGAGACGCCCGAAGCAGATCCATCCCCGAGCCTGTCGACGGACGTGTTTGATACCACGCCTATTGATCAGGGCGCCCTCGAAAAGGACGAGACGCCCGCTGTCGCGCCAGCGCCGGTTGCGATGCATCCTGAAGAAAAGCCTGTGTCAAAGTTGACCCCACCTGGACCACGGAGCGAAGAGATCGCTCTTGCCGAGACCGTCGAGCCTGGCCCGCAGCAAGAACAGCTTAAATCCTTGTCAGAAGATGACGCAACACTTTATGCGCCCGCAGGCGAGCCGGTCGATGCCACGGCAGGCACAATCGGTGATCTCGCTCGGGGCGTGACAACGAACCGCTTGCCGGTGGTAGGGCAGGAGGAGGCTCTCGACG